>JAUNPZ010000005.1:41841-54521 GCA_030536455.1 Lachnospiraceae bacterium
ATGCCGATGGTCCGGCGAATCTGCCCGCTGATGGTATGGGACACCAGATACAGCAGTGTGCAGGCAATCAGCACCAGCGGCAGCAGCCAGCCGATGATTAAGGTGCGGGTCATGCTCCATTTTAGGGGGAGGGGGTGAGAGGTTTTCATGGGCGGGTTCTCCTTTTTCGTTGGTTTCGGTTGATTGTTTTTTCGGATTGTTGGTTAAATTCATTATAGCAGAATTTGAAGATATTTCCAAATATTTCTTTCCCTATTTCCTCAGCCCCAGCCTCTCCTCAACCAGATCGGCCACTCCTTCCGCCTCCTGTTCCGTCTCCATCTCCGCAAAAATCCGCAGAAGGGGCTCCGTGCCGGAAAACCGGGCAATGACCCAGCCGCCGTTTTTGAAGTACACCTTCGTTCCGTCCATCCGGGAAATGTGGTCGATTTCATACGGAAAGACCGGAAGCTGGCTGTCATCCTTTAATAATTCCTTCAGCTCCTCCTTCCGTTCCCGGCTGAACCGGTAATCCCTCTCCGCCATGTGGATGCTGCCGCACTCCGCCTCGATATCCCGGTAAATCTGGGAAATAGGCTTTCCGGTGACCGCAATCATCTCCACCAGAAGCGCTGCCGCATATACGCCGTCCTTGCCGTGGATGTGGCCCTTCACCGTCAGACCGCCGGAGGACTCGCCTCCGATGATAGCATCCGTCTCATCCATCTTTGCCGAAATATACTTAAATCCCACCGGGACCTCACTGCAGGTTTCCCCGAATTTCTCCGCCACCTTATCCAGCATATGGGTGGTGGCCAGATTGCGGACTGCCGGTCCCTTCCAGCCTTTGTATTTCACCAGATAGTAGTACAGCAGCACCAGAATGTCATTAGGATGAAGGAAGCGCCCGGTATCATCAATCACCCCAATCCGGTCTGCATCACCGTCGGTGGCAAGGCCGATGTCGCAGCCCTTTTCCAGTACATAGTTCTGGAGCGGGCGCATGGTCACTTCATTGGGAGCCGGGAGCTTGCCGCCGAACAAGGTGTCGTGGCGGTCATGGATGGTAAATACATCGCACCTCGCCGTCAGAAGGATTACTTTTAATGAGGTATCGCTGACTCCGTACATGGGGTCTAAGGCCACGCGGAGACTGGCATTGCGGATGGCCGCCACATCCACGGCTGCCAGGATGCTGTCCAGGTACTCATTCAGGGGATAGATTTCCTCAATCAGCCCGGCTGCCTTCGCCCGGTCGTAATCCATCTCCGGAATTTTCAACGACTCCGGTTCTTTCGATGGCTCCGACTCTTCCGCCGCATCTTCTGTCCAACTCGTCTGCTTCCCAGGCTCCATCTCCAGCTCCCGGATATACCGCTCGATATCCGCCGTCTGCTGCTCGTTGGCATCCCTTCCTCCGGCTGTAAATATCTTGATGCCGTTATAAATGGCCGGATTATGGCTGGCCGTCACCATCATACCGTATGGAAGGCCATGCTTCATGCAGTAGTACATGATCAGCGGGGTGGGTGAGGATTTATTCACCAGAAGCGCCTGGATTCCCTCCGCCGCAAAGACAGCCGCCGCCCACTGCATGGCCTCCTTCGCCAGGAAACGCCGGTCATAGCCGATGACCATTGGCTGGTCTGCCACTCCCTCTGCCTTCATCTTCCTGCACATGGCAAGAGATAAAAGCTGGATATTCTTCTTTGTAAACTCATCTCCGATGACGGCTCTCCAGCCGCCTGTACCAAATTTTATCATCCTTTCCCCCTCATCCCATTCTCACCTGAACCGTATGGCAGCTTCCGGCCGCCTGTACCGGAATCCGTTCCACCAAAACGCCATCCAGATACAGCGCCTTCACGCCCTTCATCACACCGTCCGGATTCTCCACCCGGATATCAAACTCCGCGTCCCTCCATACCCGCTTCACGAAAAATTCCTTCCAGTCTGCCGGAATACAGGGGTCGATTTCCAGTTCGTCAAACTGAGGACGGATGCCCAGCATGTACCGGGTGGCGCTGAAATACGCCCATCCGCCGGAGCCGGTCATAAATGGATGTCTGGCCCGTCCGTAAGCCGTATGGTCCCGTCCCATGATAAACTGGCAGTAGGAGTAAGGCTCCGATTCCCGAATCTCGATTTTATCATTCTGGTAATACGGACACAGAGCATCGTAGTACTTCATGGCCTTGTCCCCCCGCCCCAGTCTGCACTCCGCCGCCCAGGCCCATGGATTTGGATGGGAGAAAATGGAGCCGTTCTCCTTCAGTCCCGGATAAACCCTGGTCACGAAACCGATATCCTCATCCGGCACCGTGTAGGAGGGCGCATTTAACTGCAGGCCGTAAGGGGTGTAAAGGTATTCCTCCACGCTGTCCATGGCCGCCGCTGCCTTATCCGCCGGAGCGGCCCCGGAGAGAACGGCCCAGGCGTTGGACTCCAGATGGACACGGCCTTCCTTATCCGTCCGGGTTCCGATTTTCCGTCCATTCTTTGTAATGCCCCGGATGTACCATCTTCCGTCCCAGAGCTCCTGGTCACAGACGGCCTTTACGCGCTCTGCCATTTCCCGGTAATGGGCGGCATCCGCCGTCTCGCCCAGATAGTCCGCCAGCTCGATGAAATTCTGGAGCGCCCAGTAATGCAGGAAGGACACCAGCGCACTCTCGCCGCCGCCCAGATTCAGACAGTCGTTCCAGTCCGCCCGCAGTCCTTTGCAGATTCCGTTTGCGCCAACCTGACGGGCGGAAAATTCCAGAATCCGCTTGATATGTTCATAAACCGTTCCCTCGCCCTGATCAGCGTAGGGAATCATCTCCGATGCAAAGCCGGTATCCCCGGTTTCCTTGATATATTCCACAATGGAGGCTACCAGCCACAGCGCATCGTCGGAGCAGACGTCCTCAATTCCGTGGATGATATCGTCCTTATTCTTCTCCGGAATGACGGTCGGGGAACGGAAGGGCTTTTTCTTCTTCTCATCCTTCTTAAACCACTCCGGGTCAAAAAGGTGCAGGCCGTAGCCTTCGCTTACCAGACCATTTAACAACTGGACAATCCGCTCCCGGCATTTCTCCGGATTGGAATGCGGGATGGTCATGGCATCCTGGGCCGTATCCCGGTAGCCCAGGCCGGTCCGTCCTCCCACCTCGATAAAGGAGGCAAAACGGGAAAACATCACATTGATTTCCGACTGGTACAGCGTCCAGGTATTAATCAGGGTATTCATGCCTTCATTTGGCGTCTGAATCTGCAGCTTGTTAAGCTTTTTGTCCCAGTAGGACGCAAGCTCCCGGTAAGCCCGGTCCACGGCATCCGGATTCCGGTATTTCTCCCGAATCCGCTCTCCCTCGGCTCTCCCGCCTTCCCCCAGCATGTAAATCATGCGGAACCGCTCCCCCGGCTGCAGGATCACATTCTTCTGAAGGACACCGCAGTGGTTATTGCCAAGCTCCGCAGAGGAACTGCAGCACCCCCGCTCTACCGCAATGGGATTGTCCTCCGTCCGGTACTGTCCCAGAAATGCATCCCGCAGGCAGTCATAGCCGTCCGGCTCCTCGCTGCAGGCAAAGAACTGGTAGCCGAACTCCTCGTAGAACAAATCATGCTGAATGATTCCATTCTCGTAGGAAGAACCGGCGCAGTACATGCTCATCTGGAAATTCTGGTTATCAATCATCACATGATGGAAGGAGAACTCGCAGTAGCTGAAAATACTTAAATTCCTCGGCCGGTTCTCCTTATTTTTCAGCGCCACATCCCACAGCTCCACTGCCTCGCCGATGGGCACCGACATGGTCTGGCTGGCTTCAATTCCCCGGTAATCACACTCATAAACGGAATAGGACAGGCCGTGGCGGCAGGTGTACTTCGGCGCCTGCTCCCCCTCTCCGTATGCCGCCTGCTCCAACGGCTTTCCTACCGGCTGCCAGGAGATGGTCCAGTACTCTCCTGTGTCATTGTCCCGGATGTACACATAATATCCGGGGCGGTCCATGGGAACCCCGTTCGGACGGAACCGGGTAATCCGGTGATATTCCGGTGACCAGTAGAAGGCGTATCCTCCTGCGGTGTGGTTGATGACCGCGCAGAAATCCTCCACGCCCAGATAGTTGGTCCAGGAAACCGGAAGGTCGATGCGGTCAATCACATATTCTCTTTTCCCGTTGTCAAAATGGCCATATTTCATAAAATGCTGCTCCCCCTTTTCGCATTATTGTCTGCATCGTTGTTTTGGGCTTCATTGCTTTCGCTTCACTGCCTTTGTTTTGTTGATTTTGATTTCATTCGCTCCAAATTTCGCCTTATTTTTATATATTTCCACTATAATTCCATTATAAAAAGGGCAACTCCGAAATGGAATTGCCCATGATGTGATTTCTTGTATTTTATTGTCAGGTTCCGGCACGGTGTCCGGAAATTCCCTTTGGCGGGAGCATTTCTATTATTTTACTTCCATCCCACAGGCCGTACACATACCGGCCACAGCCGCCATTGCCTTTTTATCCTGCTCCATCATCTGGTAGAACCGGTAGCCGCCGCTTAAATTACAGGTTTCCGCACCGTTCTGCTCCAGAATCCGCTGGGCTAAGTAGCCCCGCAGGCCAATCTGGCAGGTGATGTAGATGGTTTTGGACAGATCCAGCTCGCCCATCCGCTCCCGCAGGGAATCCAGCGGAATATTTACAAAGCCCGGAATCATGCCGCCCGCACATTCCTCCTCGGTCCGCACATCCAGCTTCACCGTATCTGCCGGGATGGAATCCACATCCTCCACATAGAATGGCTTCATGGTTCCCTCCAGCACATTCTCGATTACATATCCGGCCATGTTTACCGGGTCCTTCGCAGAAGAAAACGGCGGTGCGTAAGCCAGTTCCATCTCCTGAAGCTGACAGCCTGTAAGACCAAAACGGACCGCATTGGCCAAATCGTCAATGCGCTTGTCCACGCCTTTTCCGCCCACAATCTGTGCGCCTAAGATCACGCCGGTGTCCGGTTCGAAAATGGTCTTTACCGTCATCATCTCGCCGCCCGGATAATACCCCGCCTGAGAAGCCGAGGTGGTAATCACCTTCCGATAAGGTCTGCCTGCCGCAAGGAGCGCTTCCTCCTTCATGCCGGTCACGGCTACGGTCATATCAAAGAACTTCATAATAGAGGTTCCCTGGCTGCCCCGATAGGCCACTCTCTTTCCGCTTACGTTATCCCCAACGATACGGCCCTGCTTATTGGCCGGGGAGGCCAGCGGAATCAACACGGTTTCTCCGCTTACCACATGCTTTACCGACACCGCATCGCCTAAGGCGTACACATCGGCCGCACTGGTTTCCATGTATTCATTTACCAGGATCTCGCCCCTCTGTCCCAGACAAATGCCGCTGTCCTTTAAAAATCCGGTGTCCGGACGGACGCCGATGCTTAAGATGACCATATCCGCCGGAACGTGGCTTCCGTCCTTTAAGACTACGCCATTTTCATCCATTGAGGTGCAGGTCTGCCCCAGATACAGATTCATCTTCTGCGCCCGGATATAATTGTGGACCCCGTGTGCCATATCCATATCAATGGGCGGCATTACATGAGCCGCGCCTTCGACTACCGAAACAGCGATTCCCTGTTCTGCCAGATTTTCAGCCATCTCCAGGCCGATAAAACCAGCGCCGATAACCGCGCAGGAAGCAGGCTTCTGCTCCTTCACAAAATCATAAATCCGGTAGGTATCCGGAATATTCCGCAGGGTAAACACCCGATTTTTCTCCATACCCGGAATGGCCGGGCGGACCGGAGCCGCTCCCGGAGAGAGTACCAGCTTATCATAACTTTCCTCATAGCAGGCATCCCCATGCTTTACCGTTACAGTTTTCTTTTCCGTATCCACTGCCGTTACTTCGCTTCCGGTGCGTACATCCACCCGGAACCGGCTGTGAAAACGCTCCGGCGTCTGGAGCTGAAGCGCTTCCTTATCCGTGATGACTCCTCCCACATAATAGGGAAGTCCACAGTTCGCATAGGAAATATATTCGCCCCGCTCCAGCATGATAATCTCTGCCGTCTCATCATTCCGGCGGAGGCGGGCCGCACATCCGGCTCCGCCTGCTACGCCTCCTACAATTACAACCTTCATCTTTCCTCCATTACAGATAATGCGGTGTGTTCGGAGTCAGAACCTCACAGCCGTCCTCCGTAATCAGCACCATATCCTCAATATTAAAGCCATTTACCCCGTCAATGTAGCAGGGTACCTCCATCGCCAGCACCATGCCGGCCTCCAGGGGTCTTGTGGTAGCAGCATTGATATACGGCGCCTCTGCCGTAGCCGGCCCCATGCTGATGGAATGTCCCTGATGTCCTCTGCGGTAGCACGGGAACATCTCCTTCACATAATCATAGGCGACGTGGTACAGCTCATTGATCGGAAGTCCCGGCTTCGCCGCCGCAATCATCCGGCGCTGTCCCTCATAAAGCCGGTCCTTCAGTTTCAGAAGAGCCGGGTCTGCATTTCCAATCACCCAGGCTCTGGAGGTATCGGTGGTGTAGAAATCAAACTCTGCATTCACACCGGCATCAAACTTCACCACATCTCCATCCTTCACGATGCCGTTTCCCGGAATGGTCAGCCGGGAACCGGAAGGACCGGTAGAGAACATGGACCATGCGCTTGGCACGCAGAAGCCGGATTTGATAACATCCTCACGGAAGCAGTTTACCATATCCTGCTCGGTAATGCCGATTTTTACCATCTTGCTGACCTCCGTAAAACCATGGTCCGCAATCCGGCACAGGTCACGGAACATCTGGATTTCCTCTGCCGTCTTTACGCTTCTGGCATAAACAAACAGGTCGGAAATGTTCACAAACTCTGCCTCCGGGAATTTTTCCTGCAGCATCTGGTAATACGGAACGGTCAGATAATCCATCTCCACGCCAATCCGCTTATCTGCCAAGTCACACGCCTTCACAAACTGCACCAGCTTGTCATTGGAGCTTTCCATCTTTTCCTTGTCGGGAACTATCGCCCCGTCCGCAATCTCTCCCCAGGTCTTTAATCCTACCCAGGTGTCATACGGGTCAATCACGAAGCCCAGGCCCTCGGCCTTGATGCGGAAGGTTGCCGCCTCAAAGTCCATGGTGGTGATATGGGTCGGAGCCTGATCGTCTGCCCGCATAACCGCCAGAGTAAAGCCAGGCTGTCTGGATACGGTGTGCTGATGTCCCCCAAATCCGGTTACATAATGGAAATTCTCCGGCGAAGACACGATTGCCCCATCCAATCCGTGGGCGCGGAGCAGATTTTTAATTTTGGATTCCTTTGGCTGCATTGCATTTCCCCCTCTATGATTTCAATTAGTAAAACATCGGTGAACCCGGGCCTAACGGCAGTCCGAACAGATACCAAACCGCAAACATGATAATCCAGCCAATCAGGAAAGCCAGTGAGTAAGGAAGCATGGTGGAAATTACGCTTCCGATACCAGCCTTCTTATCATACTTCTGGAAGAATGCCACCGTCAGTACGAAGAATGGCATCAGCGGAGCGATGATATTGGTACTGGAATCGCCGATTCGGTAAGCCACCTGAGTCAGCTCCGGTGATAAGCCGAGACGCATAAACATCGGAACGAAAATCGGCGCCATAATTGCCCATTTTGCAGAGTCTACTGCGATAAAAATGTTGATAAATGCAGTTAATACAATAAAGCAGATAATCAGCGGAAGTCCGGTAAAGCCTACGGACTCCAGGAAGTTTGCACCAGATACGGAGATGATGGTTCCCAGGTTCGAATAGTTAAAGCATGCAGTAAACTGTGCTGCAAAGAAAATCAGAACCATAAAACTGGACAGGCCGCTGATGGTCTTATTCATCAGGGCAACCACGTCCTTGTCATTCTTGATGGAACCGGCGCCGATACCATAAGCCAGACCCGGAAGCAGGAACAGAAGCATCATAAAGAAGATGATTCCGCTCATAAATGGGGATTTTAAGAAGCCGTGGGTAGCCGGGTCTCTTAACAGACCGTTGGTTGGAACTACCATAACTGCCATGATAATAACATAAATCAGAGCGGTGATACCAGCCCAGCGCATACCGCGCTTCTCATTTTCTCCGATATCCTGTACAACCTCAGATGTATCCGGTACATATGGAGCAAGACGAGGCTCTACGATCTTATCCGTCACAAAGGTGCCGACTGCAGTGATTAAAAAGGTAGATGCAATCATAAAATACCAGTTGCACACCGGAAGTACATTATAACCCGGGTCAATCATCTGAGCGGCCTGCGTGGACATGCCTGCAAACATCGGGTCATTGGTTCCGATTAGCAGGTTTGCGCTCCATCCGCCGGATACACCGGCAAATGCGGCTGCCAGACCGGCAATCGGATGGCGTCCGAATGCCATGAACAGAATCGCGCCCAATGGAACCAGAACCACATATCCGGTAGAGGATGCGATGTTGGACATAATGCCTAAAAATACAACCACTGCGGTTACAAATGCTTTCGGCGTCGATGCCGCCACCTTGCGGAGCAGGGCAGACATGAATCCGGTTCCGTCCGCTACGCCCACACCAATCATGATGGTGAACACGGTTCCTAATGCGAAGAACCCGGTAAAGTTGCTGACAACCGTTGTTACCAGATGACGGATGCTGTCCGGTGCAAGCAGATTCACAGCTTCTACGGTTTTCTGAGTAATTTCCCCCTTGGAACTATCCAGGAAATCGTAAGTTACGGAGACGCCGCAGGCTGCGCAGACTGCCGATAATACCATTACGATACCGGTCAGTATCAGGAAAATCGTAGCCGGATTCGGAAGCGCGTTGCCGACACGTTCCACGGTGTCAAGTGCTCGGAGAATAAACCCCTTTTTCTGTTTCTCTTTTGTCATTTTCTTTCCCTCCATTGATATGACATGTTTATAACCGCCCGGCATTTCAGGCGGCAAAGCATTTATCTTGCATCTAACGCTGCCTTCAGCTGCTCCAGAGCGGTCTTTAACACGCTTCTCGGGCAGGCTGCGTTCAGACGCATATAACCTGACAGGCTTCTTCCGAAGGACCAGCCCTCGTTCAGCCCCAGGCCTGCTTTCTGAGCCATAAATGTCTTCAGCTCTTCATTCTCCATCCCCAGCTCACGGCAGTCCAGCCACACCAGATAGGTAGCGTCCGGAACATTCGGCTTAATCTGCGGAATGTTTTCTCTGCAGTAGCGTTCGATGAAATCAAAGTTTCCGGAAATGTATTCCAGAAGCTGCTCCAGCCACTCATCGCCCTCATTAAACGCCGCCTCCATGGCAACGGAACTGAAGGAATTGTTACGATGGATGTCCAGATTAAACCAGAACTTATCAAACCGGTCCTTTAACTCCCGGTTCGGAAAAATCGTGGCGGAGGCCTGAAGGCCTGCCAGATTAAAGGTTTTGGTTCCGGAAACGCAGGTAATCACATGGGCGGCAATCTCCGGTGACAGCATTGCCGTAGGAATGTGCTTCTTTCCATGGAAAATCAGGTCTGAGTGAATCTCATCCGATACAATCAGCACATCATGCGCGATGCAGATTTCACACATCCGCTCCAGCTCTTCCCGCTTCCACACGATTCCAAGCGGATTATGCGGGCTGCATAAAAAGAACAGCTTCGCCTCCGCCGCCTTTTTCTCAAAATCCTCAAAATCAACGCTCCACACGCCGTCCCGTTCCACCATCGGACTTTCGATGACCTCACGGCCCCAGCTTTCCGTCACATCATAAAATTCGGAGTAAACCGGTGTCTGGATCAGCACCTTATCCTCCGGCTTTGTAAACACATGCACCATAGAGGATAACGCAGGAACCACGCCCAGGTTAAAGCTGATCATGCTCTTGTCAATGTCCCAGCCATTGTGCCGCTTCTTCCATCCGCACAGGGCCTCATAATAGGAATCCGGCCGGGAGGTATAGCCGAAAATTCCTTCCTCTGCCTTCGCCTTCAGCGCATCCATCACCGGCTGAGCCGTCTTAAAATCCATGTCCGCAATCCAAAGCGGAATCACTTCGCCGCTGCCGAACTTCTTTGCTCTCTCATCGTACTTGGCCGAACGGTTCTTGCTGCGGTCAATTACTTCATCAAAATTATACTTCATGTTCCATGTCCCCTCTCTGCATGCGTTCCGGCGTCCTCTCCGGTTCTCCGGCCACAGGCACGCATCCCTTCACGCCGCACTTTTTATTTTTCATGCTGCTTATCTCTAAAGCAAAGTTCGTGCCAATTATCAAAGAGGTTCCATTTCCTTGTATTTACGATATTTAGGAATAGAATATTTTACCGTTTGACCAGTTAGTATTATTTGGTACGTTTTTATCTGGTTCAATTGGTTCATTCGTCAACTTTCTGTTCCAATTGGTTCATCTGCCACACCTGCCTGCCGCTTGCCGTAATCCGGCTGCCGCCTCGTCCTTTCTTTACGCTGGCCAGTTCCAGCTCGCTCATCCGGCCAAGAATCCGCCGGATGTCCCGCTGGGACAGGGGGATATGACGCTCTCTGGCCGCCTTCAGGATTCCGTCACGGCCAATCAGCCGGTTCTCTGCAGACGCCTGATAAAGCTGCTCCAGAACGAACCAGAACTCCGGCCCGGCTTCTCTCCGGATTTTCTCCATCATTTCCCGATCCAGAGGAACGTATGCTTCCATCCCTCTGCACAGCTCCGTCTTCTTCTTTTCCTTCTCCTCTGCCTCAGTCCGTTTCCTCGCCCCCAGCCCCATAAAGGTGGGAGGAAGGTCCTCGCTCCCAATCACCTCGCTGCCGGTAAAACTCAGATAATCCACCACATTCTGCAGTTCCCGGATATTGCCAGGCCACCGGTAATTTAAAAACAGACAGCGTACTTCCTCCGACAGGAAGAATTCCCCTCCGGTTCGTTTCTTAAAATGGTCCATCAAAAGAAAGATATCGTCCCCCCGCTCCCGAAGAGGCGGAATCAGCACCGGAAGCGCATTCAGGCGGTAGTACAGGTCCCGGCGGAAGCTTCCTTCCTCCACCCGCTCCTCTAAGGATTCATTGGTCGCCGCCACAATCCGCACATCAACATGAATAATCTGATTGCCGCCGACCCGCATAATCTCCTGCTCCTGAAGCACCCGCAGCAGTTTTACCTGCATGGCCTGGCTCATGCCCTCCACCTCATCCAAAAATAAGGTACCCTTGTGTGCAAATTCAAACAGTCCCGGCCGGCCGCCTTTTCTGGCCCCGGTAAATGCGCCCTCTTCGTAACCGAACAGCTCGCTCTCCAACAGATTTTCCGGCATTGCCGCCACATTGATGGCCACAAACGGCCCACGGCTCCGTCCGGAGGCCTGATGCACCGCATGGGCAAACAGCTCCTTTCCGGTACCGGTCTCTCCAATCAGCAGGACCGGCGATTCCGTCACCGCCATCCGTCTGAGAATCGCCTTGGTACGCCGTACCGGAGCCGAGTTCCCGATCACATCCTCAAACCGGTATTTGGCGCAGTATCCCTTCTTTAAAAGCTGGCTCCGCAGCTCATTCTGCCGTTTTTCCAGTTCATTAAACCGCTGCAGGATGGCAAACGCGCCCAGACATTCGCCACGAAACATCACTGGAACCACTGCCATATTAATATTGGCAGAACCGATGCGTATTAAACTGGAAGGCACCGGAACGCGGCTCTTCATGCAGGAGCCAAACGGGATGTAGGGAAATACTGCCTCCCCCTGCTTTCCCAGAACCTGCCCCGGCTCCCTTCCGGTAATGTCCGCGGCCTTCCGGTTGCAGGCAATGATTTCTTCCTTTTCATTTACTCCAATCATGCCCTCGTCCAGGCTTTCCAGCAGGATATCGAAACGGCTCTCCAGCCTTCTCGACCGCAGAAGCATCTGATCAAAGCTGTAATTTTTCGCCGCCATGGATTTCATATAGTTCAAGAACGGCTTTCCCTCCAAAAGTTCATCCAATTCCAGCCGCAAAGCTGCCTCAATCATGGTGATTGGGTCACAGGGACGGTGGCCAATGTTGATAATCTGTTCCATCCCCGCCGGTACCAGCCCGCTCTCATCCGGTGTAACCGCCAGATGGATTCCATCCAGTATCAGCCCGTCCGTCTCCAGCGAATCTCCTCCGTAGGGTTCAAATCTTATCTGCGTTACACCAAGCTGCTCCAGCTGGGTAATGGCCTCCCTGGCCATCTGCCGGGTAACATTCACAAACAATGCCCTGGTTCCCTCCGGAATCTTTTTCAGCTCCTGAATCACCTTCTTCCGGTAGGTAAGCTGAATTTCCACCACCTGTCCGTCTGCCGGAACATAACGCCCTGCATTCTCCGAAAACCGAAAGGCATCCGTTGATACCAGATATAAATCAGATGGAACAATCCGTTCCACACTCCGGTCCCCGGTGCTGTAGGCCCGCACCTGCACCAGCTCGCCAAACAGTTCCTGCACCAGCGCTCTGTAATATTCGCCTGACCTGGGAATTAAAGTTATCACTGCAATTTTCTTCTTCATATCGCTCCTATTTCACAATCAATCGTAACCGTTCCGTACCTTCACAGTCATATTTCCATGTTTTCACAGATACAGTGTACCATCTGGGCGTTGGAAAAGGAAGACGTTCATTCGCTCGTTCTTTTTATCTTGCCAACTTTACTTACTCTCCATAATCTCCACAATCGTCTTCTCCGTCCCCACCATGCCCGGT
>JAUNPZ010000235.1 GCA_030536455.1 Lachnospiraceae bacterium
ACGGATTATGCGCCGTGGCAGCAGCCGCAGGCATCCTTTGAGCATCAGGAAAACCGGAAGAACCGGAAGAAAACCCATCATCCGCTGCTTAAAAAGGCGGCAGGAATCACAGCGGCTGCGCTGCTTTTCGGCGCGGTGGCAGGCGGCACATTTGCCGGAATCAATCTGATTTCCGATGGGATTTCATCGAAGTACGCCACAGAGGAAACCGAGATATCAAAGGCTGAGACCCTTCCGGCACCGACGGAAGCGAAGCCGGAAAACGGCGGTTCCAATGCGGTAACGGCTATCCCGGCTGTGACCAATGATGTCTCCGCCATTGTGGAGCAGGCCATGCCATCGGTCGTAGCGATTAACAGCGTGACCGAGATTCAGACCCAGAACTGGTTCGGACAGACTCAGATTTACGAGGGCAAGGGAAGCGGCTCCGGCATCATTGCAGGAGAAAGCGATTCCGAGCTTTTAATCGTGACTAATAATCATGTGGTAGAAGGGGCGAAGACCTTACAGGTTATCTTTACGGACAATGAGACCGTGGAGGCCAATGTAAAGGGTACGGACTCGGAAAATGACCTTGCGGTTATCGCCGTTCCTCTGGATAAAATCGGCGACAGCACGAAGAGCAAGATTGCAGTAGCGACCCTGGGAGATTCCGATGCCTTAAAGGTAGGCCAGGGCGTCATCGCCATCGGCAATGCGCTGGGCTACGGACAGTCGGTAACGGTAGGGTATGTCAGCGCACTGGACCGTGAGGTAAAAACCGATGAGATGACTACACGGAATCTGCTTCAGACCGATGCAGCCATCAACCCAGGCAACAGCGGCGGCGCTTTATTAAATATGAAGGGCGAAGTGGTGGGCATTAACTCCGCAAAATATTCCTCCACCGAGGTAGAGGGTATGGGCTATGCGATTCCAATCAGCAAGGTGCAGGATATTATCGATGAGCTGATGACCAAGAAGACCAGAGTTCAGGTAGAGGAGGCCAATCAGGGATACTTAGGAATCCAGGGAACGGACATCGACCAGAATGCGGCAACCCTCTATGGCATGCCTCAGGGTGTGTTCGTATACAAGATTACGGAAGACGGCGCGGCTGCTTCCTCCGAACTGAAGGAAAAGGATATCATCACCAAGTTTGACGGACAGAGCATCCGGAGCATGCAGGAGTTAAAGGATATGCTGACCTACTATGCAGGCGGCGATACCATCCAGCTTACGGTGCAGTCCCTGGTTGACGGAAAATATGTAGAGCGTCAGGTTGAGATTACGCTGGGAACCAAACCGGCGGAAGCTCCGGTCAATCAATAAGTTTTGGAAGAAGGGTACGCCGCGAAGCTGGCTGGCAGAAGCCGTCACTCCGGTTCCCTCATCGGAAGCTGCTAAGCATTCATTCTGCCTGCGTAACTGCCGCGGGCAACTCGGAAATGTACTTGATGTACATTTCCTCATACAGACCCGCTAAAAATCCCGTTGTGTAAACGGGATTTTTGCAATTCCTCCGGCAGCCTGAACGCAAACCAGCTTCTCGATTCGTTCACAAGTCGTTCCTTGCTTCTGTCAGCCAGCTTCGTGACTGTGAAGGTACTGAACAGTTACGAGTAGTATTATTAAGAACTCTGCCG
>JAUNPZ010000095.1 GCA_030536455.1 Lachnospiraceae bacterium
GAAAAACGATATCTTGACAGAAAAAAGCAGTTATGATATAACAAAAAATGTATTGATTAGATTTTTTTTAAGAAGGGCGGGAAGTGTTTGTTAATTGTTGTAAGATAGATTTTCATTTGTAGGACAAGGTGAAAGGTATATGGTCTGAAACTGGATGGCGGCAGGCCTGCGGTCATTTGTTTTTCGAGTGCCCTTTTGCCGGAAAATCTGCCTTATAACAGCATGACATGCTTCTGGTTTTATGGGTATCTGAGTTATTTTGTATACATCAACCACGGGGGTATTCTGTTTGTTTGGGCAGGTACATCTGTGGTTTTTCAATTTTGGATAAGGAGTTTTACGAAATGACGGATACAGAAAAGATATTGGAGTTTGACCGGATGAAAGCCCGTCTGGCGGAGCTTTCCTGCACGGAGCAGGGAAAGAAGATGAGCCTGGCCCTGGAGCCGTTTCTGTCTCAGACGGAGACGGAGGCAGCGCTGCGGGATACGACGGAAGGAAGGCTGATGATCGAGCAGTGCGGAAATCCACCCACGACGGCTCTGGAAGGGGTTCATGAGTACCTGATGACGGCCGGAATCGGCGGCTGTCTGACGGCGGAGCAGTTAGAAAAGGTGGCAGGCACGCTGGCGGCAGTGAAGCGGATGAAGGATTATTTAAACCGCTGCAAACGGTATGAAATCAGCCTGCCCTATTATGAAGAAAACCTGGATTCCATGGAGGAAATCCGGGAGGAATTAAACCGGAATGTGCGGAGCGGCAGGGTGGATGATTACGCCTCGAAGCGGCTGAAAAGCCTGCGGGAAAGCATCGTGGACCTGGAGGAAAAGATGCGGGAGAAGGCGGACCAGGTGATGCGCGCCAACAAGAACTGCATGTCGGACAGCTTCAGCACCATGCGGAACGGCCATGTGTGCATTCCGGTGAAACGGGAGTTTAAAAGCCGCATCGGCGGCATGGTGATGGACCAGTCTGCTACCGGAAATACCTTATTTATGGAGCCTCCGGGAGCAGCAAAATACTATGAACAGCTTCAGCTTGCCAGGCTGGACGAGGAGAATGAGGAGCTGCGGATCCTGTACACGCTGACGGGCCTTCTGGCGGATAAGGCGGAGATCATGGAGCAGAATTTCCGCACCATGGAGAAGCTGGATTTTATCTTTGCCAAGGCAAAGCTGAGCCTGGAATATGGCGGAACGGAGCCGGATATCAACACGGAGAGACGGATTCATCTGCTCCGCGGCAGGCACCCGCTGATGGATGCGGCGGTGAATGTTCCTCTGGATTTTCAGATCGGCGGAGCGGTTCAGGGAATCGTGATTACCGGGCCGAATACCGGCGGAAAAACCGTGGCGATAAAGACGGTGGCCTTAAACTGCATGATGGCCCAGTGCGGGCTTCATGTGGCGGCGGAGGAAGCGGACATCTGCATGAATGACTGGATTCTCTGTGACATCGGGGATGGACAGAATCTGTCGGAAAACCTGTCTACATTTTCGGCGCACATCACCAATGTGATGGAGATTCTGCGAAAGGCCAACCGGGAAAGTCTGGTAGTGATGGATGAGCTTGGCTCCGGCACGGACCCGGCGGAGGGAATGGGAATTGCGGTGGCAATTCTGGAGGAGCTGAAGAGAAGCGGAGCATTGTTCCTGGTGACAACCCATTATCCGGAGGTGAAGCATTATGCGGAGCGGACGGAGGGCATCCTGAACGCCAGGATGACGTTCGACAGGGAAAGCCTGCGGCCGCTGTACCAGCTTGTGCTGGGGGAGGCCGGGGAAAGCTGCGCGTTCTATATTGCGGAGCGGCTGGGAATGCCGAAATATATGCTTCAGAGAGCGGCGCTGGCGGCGTATGGCGGGCCGGATTCAGCCGATGGCAGGACCGCGTATGGCGATTCCAGTTCAGCCGGCAGTCAGGCGGCGGAGCTGGTTCACGAGAAAACCCGCCGTATCCGGAAAAAAACGGAGTCCCGGTACGGGGCGGACCGGCGGCCGCTGAGTGAGAAATTCCGCCGTGGAGACAGCGTGATGGTGTATCCGGACCGGAAAATCGGCATTGTCTGCACCCCGGTTAATGAGAAGGGCGTTCTGCAGGTGCAGCTTCCGAACAAGAAAATCTGGGTAAACCACAAGCGGGTAAAGCTTCATGTGGCGGCAGAGGAGCTGTATCCGGAGGATTATGATTTTTCCATCGTGTTTGACTCGGTGGCGAACCGGAAGGCGCGGCATGAAATCGAGCGGAAATATTCCGAAGACGCTGTGGTTATTTACGAGGATGAAAATTGATAAAGCGGAGTGCGGGAACGTGCTTCATGAGGAACAGGAGGATTGGTTGATGAGAGAAATATCAGTGAATCAGATTATCGAGGTGACCAGGCGGCTGTGTATCGAGGCCTGCCAGTTTCTTCCGGAGGACGTAAAGGGGGCGATTCGCCGCTGCCGCGCCTGCGAGGACTGGGAGATTGCCCGGGGCGTACTGGATAATATCATTCAGAATTTTGAGATTGCAGAGTCGGAGGAGGTTCCCATCTGTCAGGACACCGGCATGGCCTGTGTATTTTTAGAAATCGGACAGGATGTGCATATCGTGGGCGGCAGTCTGAAGGATGCGGTGGATGAGGGCGTCCGCCGGGGTTATGATGAAGGGTATCTTAGAAAATCGGTGGTAAAGGACCCGGTCCGCCGGGGCAACACGGGAGACAATACGCCGGCTGTTTTATATACGGAGCTGGTGCCCGGCGAGCAGATTAAGATTACGGTTGCGCCAAAGGGCTTTGGAAGTGAAAATATGAGTGCCATCCGCATGTTCAAGCCGTCTGCCGGACTGCAGGGAATCAAGGATTTTATCCTGGAGACGGTGGAGGCGGCAGGCCCCAACCCCTGCCCGCCTATCGTGATCGGAGTGGGAATCGGCGGCACCTTTGACAAGGCGGCCCTGCTGGCAAAGAAGGCGCTTCTGCGGGACCTGGATTCTCATAACCCGGACCCCTACTATGCAGAGCTGGAGACGGAGATGCTTGAGAAGGTGAATCAGCTTGGCATCGGACCCCAGGGCTTTGGGGGGCGGACGACGGCAATCGGACTGAATATCGAGACGATGCCGACCCACATTGCGGGCATGCCCTGCGCGATTAATATCAATTGTCATGTAACGCGCCATAAGACGGAGGTGATTTAGATGGAAAAGAGAATCCGGCTGCCACTTACCAGAGAACTGGCAAGAACCCTTCATGCAGGAGACCAGGTGCTGCTTAGCGGTACCATCTATACCTCCAGGGATGCGGGACATAAACGGATGTGCGAGGCGCTGGCAAAGGGAGAACCCCTGCCTTTTGACCCCACAGATGCAACCATTTATTATGTAGGACCGACTCCGGCAAAGCCGGGACAGGTGATCGGCTCGGCCGGCCCGACTACCAGCGGGCGGATGGACGCCTATGCGCCAACGATGATGGCGGCAGGCGCCAGAGGCATGATTGGAAAGGGAGCAAGGCTTCCGGAGGTGGTGGAAGCCATGAAGGAATATGACGGCGTTTATTTCGGCGCAATCGGCGGGGCCGGCGCGCTGCTGGCAAGGAGCATCAAAAGCGCGGAGCTGGTGGCCTATGAGGACCTGGGCGCAGAGGCGCTTCGAAGGCTGGAGGTGGAGGATATGCCGCTGGTGGTGATTATTGACTGCCAGGGGAATAACCTGTATGAGCAGGGCCGGGAAGCGTACCGGAGAGAGCGGAAAAGTTAATAATGTAATGAAAAAACATGCCGGTTCGCGGATGGTCCGCGAGGGGCATGTTTTTTCATGGTTTTTTGATGTGTTTCTGGCAGCGCACGCTTACTCTCTTTTCGATGTTTCCCGGCAGATTAAAATCGGTGGAACGACCTTGTGAATCAGCTCCTTCAATGGCTCCGGCCGTCTTTTTTTCCGTTCCTCCATCTGGGAAACCAAAATTTTCATTGCTTCATCGGCAATCACATCAATCTGCTGGCCGACGGTGCTGATGGGGATGACGGCCTCTCTGGAAACCGGGGAGTTATCAAAGCCGATAATCCGGTAATCATCCGGCAGGGTTCCATATTTCTGCAGCAGCAGGTTCAGAAGAATGTTGGCATGGGTGTCATTGGACATGAAGATACCCTTTCGCTTTCCCTTGTATTTGTCATCCAGGTATTCCAGAAATTCTTTGATTTCAGCCCGGTTTTCCTCAAAGGTGTTGCCCCAGTGATGGAGACACAGCTCATAAGGAATCTGGCGTTCCTCGCAGATATCCATGAAGCCTTTGATACGCCCGTAGGCAGGGACATCGGGGGAGATATCTGCATTCCCATGAATCAGGATATCACAGTGATTCTTATACAGAAGGCTGGCTGCCTGGAGGCCGCCCATATAGTTGTCGGTGTTTACGCTGCAGGTGAACTGGTCCTCTCGTTCGATGGTGACCAGGGGAATGTGGTAGGAGGCCAGCTCCTTTGAGGGGATAACATGGCTTAAGACAATCATCCCTTCAATCTTATAGGCCAGCAGCTCCTGGATGTATCTGCGCTGCACCTCCGGGTCCGGGCTTTCCGAGAATACCAGAAACTTGTAGCCGTAGGTTTCGTAGGTATGAAGAAGCCGGGTCAGCAGCTCGGAATAGTAGTGATAATACAGATTGGGAATGCTAATGCCCACGAATTCAGTTTTCCCGCTGGCCAGGATTTTAGCGACCTTATTTTCTTTATAATCTAACTCAATCAGGGCTTTTGCGATGATATCCTGATTTTCCACCGTAAGAGAATCCGGATTGTTAAAATACCGGGATATGGTGGTTTTGGAAAAATGGGTATAATCGGCAATATCCTGAAAGGTAACGCTTTTTTTCTTCATAGGCTCCTCCATATGATGTGCGGCCGCCCGTTTTTTCGTTTGACCGCATTCGTATGATTCCAGTATAGCAGATTCTAAAACTGGAATCAATTAGAAAATTACCGGTTACTTAACTGGTACTATTAAAGCTGCACAAAAGAAAAAATGAAAATTGTGCAATCCTGACAAAAGGAAAAAAATCAGCAAAAGGTCCTTGATTTTTCGATGGAAGATAGGTACAATAAAAACATAAAGTAACCGGTTACTTAACCGATAACTTAACCAGTAAACCAACATGCCCGACAGCGGCGGGTGAAAAGGAAAGGGGAAGGAATGAACGTGAAAGCAGCAAGCAGTGCAAGTGCAAAATACGGTACCAAACCAATCAGGCAGAGGAGGACAAGGGAGCAGAAGCTCCGGTACATAAAGAAAAACTGGCAGTTATATCTGATATTTCTGCTGCCGGCATTTCTGCTGACCATTCTTTTTAAATATATCCCGATGGGCGGAATCCTGATTGCCTTTGAGGATTTTAACGTCATCAAAGGTGTAATCGGAAGTCCGTGGGTGGGGCTTTCGTATTTTAGACGGTTTCTGTCTTCACCGGATTTTATGAATTATCTGATGAACACCTTAAAGCTGAGCGCTTACGGCCTGCTTTGGGGATTTCCGGTTCCGATTCTTCTGGCGCTTCTGTTAAATCAGATTCGCAGCACCGGAATCAAGAAGAACATTCAGTTGTTGATCTATGCTCCGAATTTTATCTCCGTCATCGTGCTCTGCGGTATGGTGCGGATGTTCTTATCTCCGGTGGGACCGATTAATCAGGCGCTTGGCATTCACACAAACTGGATGACGATGCCGTCCGCATTCCGGACCATCTACATCGCCAGCGGAATCTGGCAGGGAGCCGGATGGGCCTCCATCATGTACACGGCCGCCCTGGCAAATTCCAGCAAGGAACTGGAGGAGGCCGCTGTGGTGGACGGCGCCAATATCTTACAGCAGATTCGTTATGTACAGCTTCCGGCCATTAAAAACATTATTGTGATTCAATTCATTCTGCAGGCCGGAAACATTATGAGCATCGGATTTGAGAAGGCCTATGCGCTGCAGACCGATATGAACCTTCCGGCTTCTGAGATTTTATCTACCTATGTGTACCGGATTGGTCTGTTAAATGGTGATTATGGATACTCGACGGCGGTTGGCCTGTTTAACTCGGTTATCAACGTAATCCTGCTGATAGCGGTAAACTGGGTGGTAGCCAGGTTAAATGACGGCGAAGGCTTATAGAATGGAGGAACAAAGGATGGAAAACAGACGAAAAACAAAGCTTGGAACAGCCGATAAAGCAATACTTGGAATCGGATATACCCTGTTGGGGTTATTCTGCATCGCAATCCTGATTCCGCTGGCCTACGTGGCAGCCGCTTCCTTTATGGACCCGACGGTATTAAACAACCAGGGAATCAGCTTTCATCTGAAGGACTGGACCGTGGATGCATATAAGAGAGTTCTGGAAAATGCCATGATATGGAGAGGATTTTTAAATTCCTTCTTTTATTCGGCGGCCTTCACCGTCATTTCTGTGTTCATTACTCTGTTGGCGGCGTATCCCATGTCGAAAAAGGATTTTGTGGGAAAAGGATTCTTTAACACCATCTTCCTGATTACCATGTTCTTCGGAGGCGGACTGATTCCAACCTTCATTCTGGTGAATCAGCTTCATCTGGTAAACACGGTCTGGGCAATCCTGATTCCCAATGCGTTTAATGTGTGGAACATGATTCTGGCCAGGACCTATTATCAGTCGGTGCCGGAGGAGCTTCGCGAGGCCTCTCAGTTAGACGGCGCCAGCGAGGTGCAGCATTTCTTTCAGATTATGCTTCCGGTATGCAAGCCGATTATCGCTGTGCTGGCCTTATGGTCCTTTGTCGGCATGTGGAACAGCTATTTCGATGCTTTGATTTACTTAAATGACGCGAATCTGCAGCCGCTGCAGCTGGTTCTCCGCTCCATTCTGGTGCAGAATACGCCTCAGCCGGGTATGATTGCCGATATCCAGAGTACGGCTGAGATGGCGAAGGTGGCGGAGCTTTTAAAGTATGCCACCATCGTGGTATCCAGCCTGCCGCTGTTAATCATGTACCCATTCTTCCAGAAGTATTTTGACCAGGGAGTAATGGTTGGTTCCGTAAAGGGTTAAGGAGGAAAATCAGGATGAAAAAGAAGATAAGAAGTATACTGGCGGCAGCCCTCGCTTTGACTGCTGTGTTCAGTCTGGCCGGATGCAGTGGCCGCGATATCACGGCGGCTGACAGTAATCCGGATACGCCGGCCGAGGCCGTGGCATTTCCGTTAAAAGAGAAGGCAGAGCTGTCCTTTATCACCAATGCTCCGGCCAGAACGACGCAGGAGCCCAATGAAAAGGTGATTTTTCAGAGGCTGGAGGAGCAGACAAACGTTCATATCGACTGGACCTGTTTTGTGGCCGATCAGTTTGCGGATAAGAAGAATCTGGCGCTGGCTCAGTTCGGAAACCTGCCGGATGGTTTATTCGTGGCCGGAATGAATGATTATGACCTGCTGCGTTATGCCAAGCAGGGAATCATCATCCCGCTGGAGCATCTGATCGATAAATATATGCCGAATCTGCAGGCGGTATTCGAGGCTTATCCGGAGTACCGGGTGATGTCTACGGCTCCTGACGGCCACATTTATTCCTTCCCCTGGATTGAACAGCTTGGAGAGGGGAAGGAGGCAATCCAGGCCATTGGAAACATCCCTTATATCAACAAGAAGTGGCTGGATTTTCTGGGGCTTCCGGTTCCGCAGACGACGGAAGAATTGGAACAGACGCTGATTGCATTCCGGGACAATGGAGAGAAGCTTTCTCAGGAATTTCAGATAGAAGGGGATGTGATTCCCATGTCTTTTATCATGAATAATCAGGACCCGGCCATCCTCATCAATGGATTCGGGGAAGGATACGGCGATACCGGGGACCATTTTGCAGTAACCGATGAGGGGAAAGTGATTTATACAGCCGTTCAGGAGGGCTACCGGGAAGGAATCCAGTGGATGCATCATCTGGTGGAAGAGAATCTGGTGGACCCGGAGGCCTTTACCCAGGACTGGGCTAACTATGTGGCGAAGGGCAAGAACCACCGCTATGGTGTCTGCTTTACCTGGGATATTGCAAATCTGGATAATTATGAGGACTATGTGATGCTTCCGGCCCTGGCCGGACCGGAGGGGCTGGTAAATGTGACCAGACAGAACGGAAGTGAGACCAGCGGCTTTGACCGGGGGCGCTGCGTGCTGACCACCAGCTGCCGGGATACGGCTCTGGCGGCCGCCTGGATTGACCAGATGTACGCGCCGATGCAGTCCGCGCAGAACAATTGGGGAACCTACGGGGAGGAAGGAAAAGCCAATATCTTTGAGATGGGTGAGAATGCTGAGGGACAGCCGATGTTAAAGCACATGGCGCTGGGAAACAATTCTCCGGTGGAGGTCCGGGAGAACCAGTCGGTAAATGGTCCGCTGGCGATTCTGAATGAGTATTACGGCGTCTATGTGACCCAGCCGGATGATGCGAAATGGCGTCTGGACAATATGCACGAAACGTATTTAAAGGACATGAAAAGCAAGTATGTGTATCCAAATGTATTTATGAGCATGGAGGATACGAACCTGGTTTCCCAGTACGATACGGATATTAAAAAATATGCGGAACAGATGAAGGCAAGCTGGGTATTAAACGGCGGAATCGAAGAGGAATGGGATGCTTATCTGGAAAAGATGGATGCTTATGGACTGCAGGATTACCTGGCAATCAAGCAGAAATATTTCGATGCATTCCAGGCGGATCTGAAGTAAAGATATAGGATAAACCAGACAACGCAAGGTTGGAACAGGAGAGATAGCATGATGAGTGAAAAATTGCAAAAAGCCAGAGAATGGGAGCAGAAGCAGATCGAGAAAATTCCGATGGAGCAGAGGCCGGTATTTCATTTTTCAGTTCCCGCCGGATGGATGAACGACCCCAATGGATTCTCCAGCTACAAGGGAGAGTACCATCTGTTCTTTCAGTATTATCCCTATGAGATCCACTGGAATTCGATGCACTGGGGGCACAGCACAACCCGCGATTTCATCACATGGGAGTACCTTCCGGCAGCCCTGGCTCCGGATGAAGCCTACGATAATTTTGGCGTATTTTCCGGCGGCGCGGTGGAGGCGGATGGAAAGCAGTATCTGATGTATACCGGCGTGGAGGAGAAAAAGGCTATAGACGGAACCAGCCAAATCCGCCAGAGACAGTGCGTGGCGGTGGGGGACGGAAGGGATTATGAAAAGCTTGCCTGCAATCCGGTGATTACGGCAGACGCGCTTCCGGAGGGCAGCAGCCGGGAGGATTTCCGTGACCCTAAGGTGTGGAAGGAGGACGGCGTTTTTTACAGCGTAATCGGAAGCCGCCACCCGGATGGAAGCGGGCAGATTGCACTGTTTTCCTCGGAAAATATGAGGGACTGGAGGTTCTGCACGATTCTGGACCGGTGTGAAAACCGGTACGGAAAGATGTGGGAATGTCCGGATTTCTTTCCGCTGGAAAACGGAGGGGAGAAGCGGCAGATTCTGATGACATCCCCTCAGGATATGCAGGCGGAGGGACTGGAATTCCACAATGGAAACGGCACCATCTTTGTAATCGGAGACTATGACAAGGCTCATTACGATTTTCAGAGAAGGTCGGTGCAGGCGGTGGACTACGGACTGGATTTCTACGCGCCGCAGACGCTGGAGACGGAGGACGGCCGGCGTATTATGATAGCCTGGCTGAAGTCCTGGGATAATGACGTCTGCCCGGAGGGCCTTGCCTGGTCCGGCATGATGACCGTTCCGAGAGAGCTTACCTGGAGGGACGGCCGCGTGTGCCAGAATCCGGTACGGGAATTGGAAAATTACCGTCGGGATGAAGTACGTCATTCGGCGGTGGTGACGGAGGAGGAGACCGAATTTTCGCAGATCGCAGGCCGGGTGGCGGACCTGGAATTGGAAATCCGGGATACGAAGCCGGAAGCGGGCAGAAGCTACGAGAAGCTTCGCATCAAGGCAGCCTGGGACGGGCGCTTTTATTCCCTGATTGAATATGACCGTCGGGAGAAAACCATCACCTTCGACCGCACCTATTCCGGCCGGTGCCGGGATATCATCAGCAGCCGGAAGATGAAGGTGGAGGAGACAGACGGGCGGCTGAAGCTTCGGATTCTCCTGGACCGGTATTCCTGTGAGCTTTTTGTAAATGACGGCATGCAGGCCATGACGGCTCTGATCGACACCCATCAGGAGGCTGACCGGATTTCCTTTGCAGCAGATGGAGAGGCGCAGGTGGAGATTCGGAAGTATACGCTTTTTTAAAATCCAAGGAGGATAGGCAGATGAAACAATATGATGTGACTGCATTAGGAGAATTGTTAATTGATTTTACCCAGAACGGTTTCAGCGCCCAGGGAAATCCCATGTACGAGGCGAATCCGGGCGGGGCGCCCTGCAATGTGCTTGCGATGTTAAAGAAGCTGGGAGATTCCGCCGCTTTTATCGGAAAGGTAGGACAGGATGGGTTCGGCAGACAGCTCTGTGACAGCTTAAAGGAGGTTGGGATTGCCACCGATGGCCTCTGCTTTGATGAGGAGGTACATACCACGCTGGCTCTGGTGCATACCGATGCTTCTGGGGACCGTGACTTTTCTTTCTATCGGAAGCCGGGGGCGGATGTGCGGCTGACAGAGGCCGATTTGAAGGAAGAACTGATTCAAAACTGCCGGATTTTCCATTTTGGTTCCCTGTCCCTTACCGATGAGCCGGTGCGGAGCGCCACCAAGAAGGCCCTTGCCCTGGCAAAGGAGGCCGGAGCCTGGATTTCCTTTGACCCCAATCTCCGGAAGCCGCTGTGGGATTCCCTGGATGCGGCAAAGGAGCAGATTCGCTTCGGCATGAGCCAGTGCCAGATTTTAAAGATTTCGGATGATGAGATTTTATGGTTCACCGGGGAAACGGAGTACGATGCGGCGGTGAAAAAGCTGCAGGAGGAATTTCAGATTCCGCTGATTTTTGTCACGCTGGGAAGAGAAGGCAGCATGGCTTACTGCGGAGATACCTTCGCTCTGGCGAAACCGTTTCTCCAGGAGAATACCGTGGAGACCACCGGCGCCGGAGATACCTTTATGGGCTCCGTTCTGCATTTTATCCTGAAAAAAGGCTATGAAAATCTGAGCAGGGAAGATTTGCAGGAGATGCTTCAGTTTGCCAATGGAGCCGCTTCCCTGATTACCACGAAAAAGGGAGCGCTGCGGGTGATGCCGGAGGAGGAAGAGGTCCGTAAGCTGATTGCGGAGAGGACGGAATAACAGGCGGATAACATTATGCTATAGTGTGCCAAGATTATACCATTCCGGCAGATGGCGAAGTATGTTATCCTGAGAGTAACGAAAATGCTGCAGGGCAGAATCAATCAAAAACGGAAAGGCAGGATACAAAAGGTTATGGCAGGAAAAGCAGACAGAATCTTCAAAGAGCGGATGGACCGTCATCACGATG
>JAUNPZ010000096.1 GCA_030536455.1 Lachnospiraceae bacterium
CCCCGGAAACACTGGGTTTCCGGGGGTAAATATTATCACTATGCTAATTTGCTCTTAGCCAGCTCAGCTAACTTTGCAAAACCTTCTGCATCGTTGATTGCCATCTCAGATAAGATTTTACGGTTCATCTCAACACCAGCCAGCTTTAAGCCGTACATGAACTTGCTGTAGGATAAGCCGTTGATTCTTGCAGCAGCGTTGATACGAGCGATCCATAACTGACGGAACTGTCTCTTTCTCTCCTTGCGGCCTGCGTAAGAGCTGGTTAATGCTCTCATTACGGACTGCTTTGCAATTCTATACTGTTTGGAACGAGCGCCTCTGTAGCCCTTAGCCATCTTTAACACTCTGTTATGCTTCTTCTTTGCGTTTAAACCGCCTTTAATTCTTGCCATCGGTTATTTCCTCCTTCACTTAACTATTCAAAACTACAGATATGGTAAAATCTTCTTCATTACTTTTGCGTTGGTTGCATCGGTAACGATATCTTTTCTAAGATTTCTCTTTCTCTTGGTAGACTTCTTAGTTAAGATGTGAGACTTGTAAGCTTTGTTTCTTACTAACTTTCCGGTTCCAGTCTTTTTGAAACGCTTTGCAGCAGCTCTGCTTGTTTTTAACTTAGGCATTGTAATTTCCTCCTTGATTCTTCTATTTCTTTAACGTTTTGCAGTTAAGAACATCACCATGCTTCTTCCTTCAACCTTGGACGGCTTGTCGATAACAGCAATATCGGACAGACTCTGAGCGAATTCATCCAGGATATATCTGGACTGGTTCATGTGAGCCATCTCACGACCACGGAAACGTAAGGTAACCTTTACCTTATTCCCCTTCTCCAGGAACTTTCTGGCTGCTGAGGTCTTCGTGTTCAGGTCATTAGTATCAATGTTCGGAGACAAACGAACTTCCTTAATTTCGATTACCTTCTGCTTCTTTTTCGCTTCTTTTTCTTTTCTGACAAGCTCATAACGATACTTGCCATAGTCGATAATCTTACATACCGGCGGCTTCGCTGTCGGAGCAATCTTCACCAAGTCAAGTTCTGCTTCCTGGGCAAGCTTAAATGCATCCCTTGCAGACATTATTCCTAATTTTTCTCCGTGTTCGCCAATCAGAAGAACTTCTCTGTCTCTGATTTGTTCGTTAATCATTAATTCGCTAATAGTCGTACACCTCCTAGTTTTTTCGAAATCAGCCTACCCTGTTCCCAGGCAAAAAATAAAGTGGATAGTCAGACTATCCACTGTTAAAGCAAAAGAAATCAGATATAACTTTCTCAGCCAAATGCTGTTATCCTGATTTTTCTTAACTATAAACCCGGGTCACTGTATTTTATGTATCAAAATCTCAAGTGCCAAGGTGAGGTGGATACCTGCTTTCCTGTCGTTGTACTCACAACTTTTATTACTATACTACGGCTGTTTCAGATTGTCAACTGGTTTTTTTCATTTTTTACGCATTTTCTTACGCAGAATGATTTGTGCGGAATTCCTGCATCACTGGATTTTCTCATCCGCTCAGGATTACACCCTCTCAAAACCGTTCCTGGCACCGCTTCACCAAATCCGCAAACAGCCGGTTCATAATCGGCGCCGTATCCACCAGGTCCTCCGGATGCCACTGGGTTCCCAAAAGAATGCCTTCTTCATCCTCGATGGCCTCGATGGTGCCGTCGCAGGCTCTGGCCGATACCCGCAGCCCTTTTCCCAGCTCCTTCACCGCCTGATGATGCATGGAGTTGGTTTCCAGGGGGCCGGCTCCCAGAATCGCCGCCAGACGGGTTCCCTCCTCCACCTCCACATGATGGGTCAGATAGGTCCGGTTATACTTCTGCATATGCTGAATCACCGGACAACCGTTCGCCTCCACCTGAAGAGACATATCCTGATAAAGGCTTCCCCCCATCGCTACGTTGATGGTCTGGTGGCCCTTGCAGATGCCCAGCACCGGCTTTTTATGGGCGGCTGCGTACTTTACCGCATTCAGCCAGGCCTTGTCAATCTCCGGGCGGAAGGTACCGATAACCGGAAGGGGCTCTTCCTTATAATACCACGGAGTCATATCCTCGCCTCCCGGAACCAGGAGGCCGTCGCAGCCTGCCATCACGCCCTCCACATCCTCCGCCAGAGCCGCCGCCGGGAGAAGCACCGGGATGCCGCCGTTTTTCATAATGGCCCGCACATTCGTGCTTCCGGTAAATACCCGCTCCGCGCTGATAAACATCCCCGGCTCCGTATAACCGGTCAGTCCGGCAATTCCTATGATTGGTTTTCTATTCTCTGCCATGTTCCTGTTCTTCTTTCCTTATTCGATTTGCTTCTGCCGAAAAAGACAGCCGACATCCCTTCTGTATTTTAAGCAGCCTTCCGTATGACGCTTCCGGCCGCTACAGGATATCCTGCCTGCAGATATGGCGGATCCGCTCGGCATCCAGATTCCGGATTACCTGGGCAGCCAGCTCCGTGGCAGCCTCTAAATCTTCCTTGGCGCAGAAATTATAGTGCGAATGCACATAACGGCTCGGTACGCCAAGCACCAGAACCGGAACAGCCTTTCCGGTCAGGCTGATTTTTCCTGCATTGGTGCTTCCGCCTCTTCTTACGGTCTCCTGATAGCGGATTCCGTGCTTTTCTGCCAGCTCGATGGCATATTCCATAAAGGCTGGATTGGACACATAGCTGTTGTCCATCCGGCGGATCTGTACGCCGCTCTTCATCCGGCCCTGGGCCTGGGTTGCGCTGAAATAGAAGTCATCGGACGGAGAGCCTTCAAATACAATCGCCATATCCGGCTTTACCACCTGGGCCGTCACGGTCGCCCCCCGCATGCCCACTTCCTCCTGGGCCGCAAAGGCTCCCACCACATTGACCGCCAGGGCTTCCCGCTCCTCATACAGCTTTCCCATGGTATCTACGATGCAGGCGCATCCGGCGCGGTTGTCAAATGCTTTTCCGAAGCAGATTCCATGCTCCGCATCATAGGAGAACGATACCTCCGGCATCATCGGGTCGCCGATGGAGATGCCGAACACCTCCTCCGCCTCCTTCCGGCTGGTGGCTCCTACATCCACATAGGTGCTTTCGATATCCAGATTCTGAGAAGCCCGCTCTGCCGCGTTCATAAAATGAACCGGCTTGGAGGTGATGATTCCGCGTACCAGCTTTCCTTTTCTGGTACGGATGATTACGGTATGCGCCGGAAGATTGGTCAGCGCAAAGCCGCCCAGCATGATGATTCCCAGACAGCCGTTGTCATGGATGGTCTGCACCATAAAGCCACATTCATCGGTATGGGCATCCAGCTGAATCACCGGGCGGTCCGCTCTGGCACCGGGCATCCTTGCATACAGGTTGTTCATCGCATCATTTTCCAGTTCATAATTCTTGCAGTAGCCGGCGATGGTGCGGATTACCTCTTCCTCAAATCCGCTTGGTCCGAAGGCATCGGAAATCCGGCCGAACATTTGAATATCCATTTTTTAGTTCCTCCAATTTTTTAATATACCACAAAGCAGTGCGCCGTCACCACATCCAGCCACCGGTTCGTCTCCAGGCGGTTGGTAAAGGTGTCCACCGGCTCCATGCCCGGATAAAAGGACATCTGATAAGCCTTTTTCCAGTCCTTGTAGGTCACTTCATAAGTAAAATGCTCCGGCAGCTCCACCCTGCAGTCGGCGGCATTCTTCGAAAGGGCCTTCTTCACGCCTTCCCGAATCCGGTCCGTCACCACCTGGGGCGGCTCGCACAGGGTCGCTCCTCCGGTTCCCCGCTTGGTGAACGCCGTCTCTATAGAAGGAACCAGCGCCTTTGCCTGGCTGCAGATTTCCTCATCCCCGGATAAAAACAGCACCGGAACGCCGTGGCTGGCAGCCGTATAGCTGTTCAGCATAAACTCGCTCATGTAAGCGCCGTTCAGCCGTATGTAGAGGCTATTGCCGGTAGAGGTGTGGCTGATGGCAAAGTTGGGATTTCCTGCCGGTGCGTGGTAGCCGATGTACATCACGCCGTCAAAGGAATCGTCAATGCCCCACATCATGTTATAGGGATGCCCGCTTTTTCCCCGGATCAAGGTCACATAATCCGGCATCTGAAGCGGGTCGATGTTGGTGGCATCCCCGTGGCCGTCCTTTACCACGATTTCATCCGCTCCCATCTCATGGGCCGCCTCGCAGGCCGCCAGCACCTCTCTGGTCATCTCTTTTGCAAAGGGCTGGTAGATGGACTCCTGCTTGTGGGTTTCCGCCGCCAGAGCCAGTCCGGCGCAGCCCTCGATATCTGCACTGATAAACAGCTTCATTGCTTTCACCTCGATTATTTTATCTTATCATCATACAGATGACAGTACACATAATGGTCCTCGCTGACCTGATACCGCTTCGGAGCCTCGGTCTTGCAGCACTCCATGCATTTCGGGCAGCGGGTATGGAACTTGCAGCCGGCAGGCGGGTTCAGTGCGGAAGGAATATTTCCCTCCAGGATCACGCGGTCCATCTTCACTGTAGGGTCCGGAACCGGAACCGCGGACAGAAGGGCCTGGGTGTACGGATGGAGCGGATTCTGGTACAGGCTCTTTTTACTGCCCACCTCCACAAAATTTCCAAGATACATCACGCCGACCCGGTCGCTGATATGCTCGACCACGCTCAGATCATGGGCCACGAAAATATAGGTCAGATGAAATTCCTTTTTTAACTGGTTCAGCAGATTTAATACCTGCGCCTGGATGGATACGTCCAGGGCGGACACCGGCTCGTCGGCGATAATCAGCTTCGGCTCCACGGCCAGGGCTCTGGCAATGCCGATTCTCTGACGCTGGCCGCCGGAAAATTCATGGGGATAACGGTTTGCATGGTAATCGTCCAGCCCTACCTTCCGCAGCAGGTCCAGCACTCTGGCCTCCAGCTCCTCCTTGCTCTTCGTCAGCTTGTGGATGCGCAGGGGCTCCGCCACGATATCAAAAACCGACATTCTCGGATTTAAGGACGCATAAGGGTCCTGGAACACCATCTGCACCTTCTTGCGGACCGGGCGCATCTGCTTATCGTTATAATCCGAAATGTCCTCCCCGTCCATGATCACGGTTCCCGCCGTAGGCTTCTCCAGCTTGCAGACCGCCCGTCCCAATGTAGACTTTCCGCAGCCGGACTCTCCTACGATGCCGAAGACTTCGCCTTCCCGGATTTCAAAGGAAACGCCGTCCACCGCCTTCACATATTCTGTGGTGCCGATTTTCTTTCCAGCCACCGGATAATAAAGCTTTAAATCCTCTACCTTTAACAATTCCTTCGCCATTATTTCTCGCCTCCCTTTTCACATAGCCAGCATCTGCACAGATGTCCGCCGCCCAAGTCGGTAAATTCCGGCTCCTCCTCACGGCATTTGTCCGAAGCATAGCTGCAGCGGGGAGCGAACTTGCACCCCTTCGGCATGTACTTGGGATTTGGTACATTGCCCGGAATGGCCTCCAGCTCCTCCACCTCTTCTCCAAGCTTTGGAATGGAGCCTAAAAGCCCTCTGGTATACGGGTGGGACGGATTGGCAAACAGCGCCTTTACCTCCGCCTTTTCCACCACGCGGCCGCAGTACATAACCGCCACCTCGTCACAGATTTCCGCCACCACGCCCAGGTCATGGGTGATGAACAGGATGGAGGTTCCGATTTCCTGCTTTAAGTTATTCATCAGGTCCAGAATCTGCGCCTGGATGGTCACATCCAGAGCCGTGGTCGGCTCATCGGCAATCAGAATCTTCGGACGGCACACCAGAGCCATGGCAATCATCACTCTCTGCCGCTGGCCGCCGGAAAGCTGGAATGGGAATTCCTTCATCATCCGCTCCACCCTGGGAACTCCGGTCTTCCGGAGCATATCCTCTGCCTTTTTATACGCTTCTTCTTTAGAAATATCTTCATGCTGCAGGATACATTCCGTAATCTGCTTTCCAATCCGCATTACCGGATTTAAGCTGGTCATGGGTTCCTGGAAAATCATCGAAATCCGGCCGCCTCTTAAGCGGCGCTTTTCTGCCTCGCCAAGAGGGACGATATCCTTTCCTTCTAACAGAATCTGTCCCTCCGTCACCCGTCCTCTGGTTCCGGTCAAAAGTCCCATCACCGAGAGAGCCGTCACGCTCTTTCCGCTTCCGGACTCTCCCACGATTCCCAGCGTCGAGCCTTCCTTTAATTCAAAATCCACGCCATCCACGGATTTTACGACTCCGTCATCCATGAAAAAATAAGTGTGGAGGTTTTTTACCTCTAAAATGTTCTTCTTTACTTCCGCCATCGCTCTTTTGTCTCCCTTCCTCATTCGCCGCAAAGCCGGTCCGCCTTCTTCCTCCGAACCGCTCCGCGTCTTCCCATCTGCCATCAATCGCTCAGTTTCGGGTCAAGGGCATCACGCAGACCATCGCCGAGGATATTAAAGCTCAGCACGGTCAGGAAGATCGCAAGTCCCGGAAACAGGGTTGCATGTAAGCTGGTCAGCATGTAGTTTCTTCCATTTGACAGAAGAAGTCCCCACTCCGGGGTAGGCGGCTGCGCGCCCATGCCTAAGAAGCTTAAGCTGGAGGCCGTCAGGATTGAGGTGCCCACGGACATGGTGAACTGCACGATAATCTCCGGAACGGCTCCCGGAAGGATATGATAGAACAGGATTCTGGCATCGGACGCGCCTAAGTTTCTGGCCGCCTGCACGAATACGGAATTTTTTAACGCCATGGTCCGTCCTCTTACCAGACGGGCAAAGGTCGGGGTAGAGAATACGGCAACCGCGATTACCACATTGCCCATACCGCTTCCTAAAATCGCCACAATCGCAATCGCCAGGATGATGCCGGGGAATGCGAACAGGGTATCGCAGATTCTCATAACGATGGAATCCACAATTCCCCGGTAGTAGCCGGCCAGCAGTCCCAGGATGGTGCCGCAGACCGCGCCCACCGATACGGCGGATAAGCCCACCGCCAGGGAGATCCGGGTTCCGCAGACGATTCGGGAGAATAAATCGCGTCCGAACTCATCGGTGCCGAACCAGTGAGCGGCGCTCGGTCCCTGAAGGATGGAATTATAATCATATTCATTAATGCCGAAGGGAACCAGATATTCCCCCACAAATGCAATCACAACTAAAAATAAGATGAAAAACAGCGCAACTACCGCATTCTTCTGCTTTTTAAATTTCCGAATCATCTCGGAAACCGGCGTCTTGATATCGGTTTTTTCATTCAGCGCCTGCTTACCGGCTGTATTTTTTCCTGCCATCTGAAAGCCTCCTAAGATATAATTACGATAACTTGATTTCCGGATTCAGGACCGCATACAGAAGGTCCACAATCAGGTTGATAATGATAAACTGCAGAGAGAAAATCAGAATCAGGGACTGGATTGCCGGATAATCCCGGTAATTGACTGACTCGATCAGAAGAGAGCCAAGTCCCGGATACGCAAATACCGCCTCCGTTACAACGGAACCGCCTAACAGGAAGCCGAACTGCAGACCCACTACCGTTACAACGGAAATCATGGAATTGCGGAAGGCATGTCCCCAAGTTACGGTCCGCTCCTTTAAGCCCTTTGCCCGCGCCGTTCGTATGTAATCCTCTTTAAAAACCTCAATGATCGAAGAGCGGGAGAAACGGGCGATAATCGCCGCGATATGGGCGCCCAGCGTGATGGAGGGAAGGACCAGATTCTTCCAGCTTCCCGCGCCGGTGGTTGGCAGCCATCTCAGCTTCACCGCGAACAGCATAATCAGCAGAAAGCCTACCCAGAAGTTGGGAAGGGAGATACCGGATACCGCCAGGGTCATTCCCGTAAAATCCTGCCATTTGCCCCGGTTCTTGCCGGACCATACGCCTAAGAAAATTCCAATCACCGTACTCCACGCCAGACTTGCCAGCGTCAGGGCCATCGTATTCCAGTAGCGGGCGGACACCTCCGTTAATACGGGGCGCTTGGTTCTTAAGGACATGCCTAAATCACCCTGCAGCAGTCCCAGCACATATCTGCCGTACTGCACATAGATGGGCTTATTTAATCCAAGCTGCTCCCTTACCGCTTCCACATCCTGAAGGGTCGCCTGCTCGCCGGCTACCAGACGGGCCGGGTCGCCGGGAATCAGACGTACAAAAAAGAATACAAAGGTTACTACGATAATCAGAGTGGGAATCACTCCAAGTATCCGTTTGATTGAGTATCTCAGCATATTGCTTCTCCTCTCTTCCGCTTAAAATATCCGCGCCTTTCCCTTTCATAGGGAATCCTCCCAGAATCCCCTATGAAAGAAAAAGGCGCTGCAGACGAAACCAGCTTGTCTCTGGTCTTCCGCCTGCAACGCCTCCGCAGCCATTTGATTGGAGCTTTGGCTATGGTTTTTTCTTATCTGCTTTTATTTTACCATCTTCGCGTTCTTCATGTTGATTGCGCCGTCCGGATAAATCTTTACATTCTGGATCTTGCTGGAGGTTGCCCAGGTGTTGGAGTCTACGCACATGTTAACCATCGGAACTTCATCCCAGATTAAATCCTGTGCCTTCTCATAAGCCTCACGGCGGACCGCATCGTCTGCGCTCTCCAGACCGGTCTTGATGTAGCCTTCCAGCTCATCGTTCTCAAAGTAGCAGATATTGTAGCTCATCGGCGGCTCGGATTCCTTCGCAAGCAGAGGACGGATACCCCAGTCTGCGTCACCGGTGGATGGAGACCATCCGATGATATAGGTATCTACTTCTGCCTCGGAACCTGGAACATCTACGTCCTGGATTCTCTGGTTCAGGATTGCACTTTCCATGCCCTTTAATTCCAGGGTAATGCCGACCTGCTCTAACTGCTGCTTATAGAACTCGGCCTGCTTCTGGTTTGCGGTGGTATTGGCATACATCGCGGTGGTCGTAAATCCATCCGGATAACCGGCCTCTGCAAGCAGCGCCTTGGCCTTCTCGATGTCGTATGGTCTCGGCTCATTCGCCTTAAAGTACTGAACCGCCGGTCCGATTACGGATTCTGCCTTGGTTGCCAGTCCGTTCTTGACTACCTGGATGTAAGCATCCTTATTTAACGCATAATCCATCGCCTGGCGAACCCGCTTGTCATTAAATGGAGCCTTCTGGGTGTTCATCATCAGGAAACGTACTACAATACCGTCATCCACATAAGCGGTAACGTTCGGGTCGGATTCCAGAACCGATACGCTTTCGGTTGGGATGGTCCACATGATCTGGGCATCGCCGGACTGAATCATCGCCACACGGGTTGCACTCTCTGCGACCGGTTTAAAGGTAACGGATTTGAAACCTGCATCCTTATCAGCCAGAGCGGTTCCGCCGCAGATGTCTGCGTCATAGCCCCACCACTCCGGATTCAACTCCAGGGTTAAGTGGTCGCCTTCAATCCACTCTTTAAAGGTGTACTGGCCGGTTCCGACCGGAGCGGTCGCACAGGCCTCAACGCCGGCCTCAATCTGCTTCGGGCTCATAACCACGCAGGCCGGATGGGCCAGGTTGCTGATGAATGCGCCGAACGGCTCGTTCAAGGTAACCTTAACGGTATAATCATCCACCTTCTCGTAGGTGTCTAATACGTTGCACAGGAAGGTGGTTCTCTTAAGACCTAAGGACTCGTCATCCCACTTGGCAAAGTTGGCAAGCGCCGCATCCGCGTTCCATGGAGTTCCGTCAGTGAAGGTGATGCCTTCTCTTAAGGTGATGGTAAATTCGGTCGCGTCATCATTTGCCTCATATCCGGTTGCCAGCATCGGATAAATCTTCATCTCATCATCAAAGCCGAACAAGCTGTCCATAATCATACGCTGAATGCCGCCGGATAAGGTATCACTGGTATCCATCGGGTCCATGGTGGTAAAATCCACGGCTACCGCAGCCACCACGTCTGCCTGCTGGGAGATAGATTCTCCTTCCGCAATCGCCGCCTGGGTTTCTGCCGCAGTCGTCGCTGCCGCTTCCGGCGCCTTCGTATCCGCCGTCTGCTGGCCGGAGCCGCCGCCGCATGCAGTCAGCGTAACCATCGCCGCCGCCATTAACAGCGCGTAAAGTTTGTTTCCTGTCTTTTTCATAATCTGGTCCTCCTCGTTCTTTAAGTATGAAAAATGGCAGGGGGTCACAAGTTCTTACATCTGACGCCCTTGCCTGTTGGGTACATTTTATTCTTACCCTGTTGCTTTGTCAAGGTAAAGTAATAAAATTTTTCAAGAAAATTGTCATTTTTTTGAAATATCGGGTGATTAGGTTGATTGGCCTGTTTTTTTGCGTTATAATCATCCTAATAAACCTGTTTTCCAGTTCCACTGTACCCGAAGGAGGTCCGCTATGTCTGTATCCGATACCAAATACCGTGTTTTGATCATCTGCATCAACCCCTATATCCGAATTGAATTCCAGGACTATCTGACCTCTGTCCTGGGCTCCTACATCGACTTTACTACCTCATCGCCCTCCGAGGCCATAAACCGGATGCCTCTGGAGAATTACCACTGTATTCTGTTCTCCAGCCAGGAGGTCATGAACGGCTTCCCGCTTCCGGTTCCGGAGCAGACGGCAAAGCTGGTATGCACCCGCACCTTCAACCATGCCTTTCTGGACCAGATCATCCGGATTCCGCCGGGAGAAAAGGTCTATGTGGTCAATGACGCCGTCTATTCGGCCCAGAGCATCATCGATGAATTTAAGGAATGCGGCATCACCCAGTACCAGTTCATCCTCTGCGCCCCGGAATCCATGGAAATCGACCGTACCATCCACTACGCCATCACCATCGGAGAGCCGCAGCTGGTGCCCAAGCATGTGCGGAACATCATCAACATCGGAAACCGGATCATCGATATTTCCACCATCAATGAGCTGTGCGTGCTCTTCCACCTTCCGGCAGAGTTAAGCAACCAGATTACGAAAAACTATATTTCCCACATTTTGAAGGTGGTAAAAACAGCCGGAAATCATTATCAGAGCTACGTTTACACCCAGCAGCTCCTTCAGGCGGCCATCTCCAACCTGCCCTTAAGCATCTGCCTGCTGAACGAGGAGGGCACCATCATCCTGGCCAACAAGCGGTTTGCCGCGGACTGGAGTATGCCGGGAAATCAGGCAGTGGGAACCCTTTTTACCTCCTATCTGCCGGAAACGATGCCGGAGCTGTCCTTCCGCCACACAGCCGACTACCGGATATGCAATCAGCGCGGCGAGCCGCTCATGTTAAGCGTGATGGAGCTTTCCTTTCCCAACTACAATCCGGTCTACCTGCTTACCAGCAAGCCCCTTCCCCCTTCTGCGCTTACCGAAGAGCCGGATATGGAAGCGGCCGTGCCTCCCATAGAGCACCAGCAGAACACCTTTATGAA
>JAUNPZ010000097.1 GCA_030536455.1 Lachnospiraceae bacterium
ATGGATATTCCTCACAATTTCTATGATGACAACGGAATTTTCCATTGCAATCTGATCGACCTGCTGCTTGGCCGTGTAGAGTTATTCTAACCAGCAGAAGACACGGCCCCAATTCTTTTTATTGCCGACTGCATCCAAAATATGCTATACTGAAATAGGCTCCGGCGCAGCTTCCCGAACTGCGCCGCACATATCGGAACCGGACATCCTGTGCGGTCCGGCAGACGATATCAGCCGCAGCAAACGAAATATCAGATATGCAAAAATCGTAACTGTTCCGTGCCTTCACAGTCACGAGCAAAAATCAATTATGAGGAATTATGTATTATGAATCAAAAAGCATTGCAGACATTAGAATATCATAAAATCATCACCCAGCTTACCGACTACGCCACTTCCGCTCTGGGAAAGCAGCTTTGTGAAAATCTGCTGCCTTCCTCCAGCCTGCCGGAAATCATCCAGGCCCAGCAGGAAACCGCAGACGCGGTAAGCCGGATTCGGATGAAGGGAAACCTTTCCTTCTCCGGCTGCAAGGACGTGACCGGCTCCTTAAAGCGCCTGGAAATCGGAAGCTCCTTAAGCATCCCGGAAATCCTGGCCATCAGCTCCATCCTGACCGTGTCCGCCCGTGCAAAGGCCTACGGCCGGCATGAGGAGAGTGAGCTGCCGGATGACTCCCTGGAGGAGCTGTTCCGTGGACTGGAACCCCTTACCCCGGTGAATACCGAAATCAAGCGCTGCATCCTCTCGGAGGATGAGGTCAGCGATGAGGCCAGTCCCGGACTGCATAAGGTCCGCCGGGCCATCAAGAATGCGGCAGACAAGCTGCACACCCAGTTGAATTCCATCTTAAATTCCAACCGCTCCTACCTGCAGGATGCCGTCATCACCATGCGTGACGGCCGTTACTGTCTGCCGGTAAAAGCAGAGTATAAGAACCAGGTTTCCGGTATGGTCCACGACCAGTCTGCTACCGGCTCCACCCTGTTCATCGAGCCAATGGCAGTCATCAAACTGAACAATGAGATGCGGGAGCTGGAGATTGCGGAGCAGAAGGAAATCGAAGCCGTGCTGGCCTCCTTAAGCAACCAGCTCATCCCTTACATCGAGGAAATCAAAATCAACCAGTCTCTTCTGGGACAGCTTGATTTCATCTTTGCCAAGGCCGGTCTGGCCCGTCACTATAAGGGCAGCCAGCCGAAATTTAACGACCGCGGCTTTATCTCCATCAAGGACGGCCGCCATCCGCTGCTGGACCCGCAGAAGGTGGTTCCCATCACCCTGACGCTGGGAAAGGAGTTTGACCTGTTAATCGTCACCGGTCCTAACACCGGCGGCAAGACGGTTTCCTTAAAAACCGTGGGTCTTTTTACCCTGATGGGGCAGGCAGGCCTTCATATTCCAGCCTTCGAGGGCTCGGAGCTGGCCGTATTTGACGAAGTGTTTGCCGACATCGGCGATGAGCAGAGCATCGAGCAGAGCTTAAGTACCTTCTCCGCCCATATGACCAACATCGTGCGGATTCTGGGACAGGCAGACAGCCGTTCCCTCTGCCTCTTTGACGAGCTGGGCGCCGGAACAGACCCGACCGAGGGCGCTGCCCTGGCTATCTCCATCTTAAGCTTCCTGCACAATATGAAGTGCCGCACCATGGCCACCACCCATTACAGTGAGCTGAAGGTATTCGCCCTCTCCACTCCCGGTGTGGAAAATGCCTGCTGCGAGTTTAATGTGGAAACCCTGCAGCCTACCTACCGCCTGCTGATTGGAATCCCAGGAAAAAGTAATGCCTTTGCCATTTCCAAAAAACTGGGACTTCCGGACTATATCATTGAAGACGCCAAGACCCATCTGGAGGCGGAGGATGAGGCATTCGAGGACCTGCTGGCCCACCTGGAGGAAAGCCGTGTGACCATCGAGAAGGAGCAGGCGGAAATCCAGGCCTACAAGGAAGAGGTGACCCAGTTAAAGTCCCGTCTGACCCAGAAGGAGGAGCGTCTGGACGAGCGGAAGGATAAATTAATCCGAAACGCCACCGAGGAGGCCCAGCGCATTCTCCGGGAGGCAAAGGAGACTGCCGACCAGACCATCAAGCAGATCAACAAGCTGTCCGCCGATTCCGGCTTGAACCGCCAGTTAGAGGCAGAGCGGACTAAGCTGCGGGATAAATTAAAGGATACCGATAAGAAGCTTGCCATCAAGCAGAAGGGGCCGCAGCAGCCGGTTTCCCCGAAGAAGTTAAAAATCGGGGACGGCGTGAAGGTGCTCAGCATGGGCTTAAAGGGTACCGTCAGCACCCTGCCGAACGCCAAGGGCGATTTATACGTTCAGATGGGCATTCTCCGCTCCCTGGTAAATATCAAGGACCTGGAGCTGCTCCACGAGCAGGAAATCACCGGACCGACCCTGACCGGAGCTTCCGGCACGCGGAAGGGAACCGGCAGCGGCAAGAGCCGGATTCAGATGTCCAAGTCCGCTACCGTCTCCCCGGAGGTCAACTTGATCGGCATGACCGTGGACGAGGCCTGCGCCGTCCTGGACAAATATCTGGATGATGCCTACCTATCCCATCTTCCTTCCGTCCGTGTGGTTCACGGAAGAGGCACCGGCGCCTTAAAGGCCGGAGTCCACAAGTATTTAAAGCGCCTGAAATATGTGAAGGAATTCCGTTTGGGCGAATTCGGAGAAGGCGACAGCGGCGTTACGATTGTCACCTTCAAATAAAAAGGAGGAGAACACATTGGCAGAAAGACAAAAAATACTAATCGTAGATGACGATGCCAATATTGCAGAATTGATTTCCCTTTATCTTATGAAAGAATGCTACGAAACCCAGATTGTGGGGGATGGTGAGGAAGCGCTGCGTGTCTTCCCTTCCTTTAAGCCGAATCTGGTGCTTCTGGACCTGATGCTTCCCGGTATGGACGGCTATCAGGTCTGCCGGGAGCTGCGGATGACCTCCCAGGTTCCCATTATCATGCTCTCCGCAAAGGGTGAGATTTTCGATAAGGTGCTGGGTCTGGAGCTGGGCGCCGACGACTATATGATTAAGCCGTTTGATTCCAAGGAGCTGGTTGCCCGCGTGAAGGCCGTGCTCCGCCGCTATCAGACCGCCCCGGCCGCTGCGGCTCCGGCCACAGACCAGCACGGGGACTATGTGGAATATCCGGATTTAATCGTAAACCTGACCAATTACTCCGTTATCTACATGGGGCATTCCATCGAGATGCCTCCCAAGGAGCTGGAGCTTTTATATTTCCTGGCCTCCTCACCGAACCAGGTATTTACCAGAGAACAGCTTCTGGACCATATCTGGGGCTACGAATACATCGGAGACACCCGGACCGTGGATGTGCACATCAAACGGCTCCGTGAAAAAATCAAGGACCACAAGAACTGGTCGCTGTCCACCGTATGGGGAATCGGCTACAAGTTTGAGGTGAAGCGATGAGCCGAAGCCTTTACTCCAAATTTATACTGGGGTATCTGGTATTCGGTCTCCTCAGCTTTCTCATCATCAGCACCTTTTCCTCCAAGATGACCTACGAGCATCTGATTCACGAACAGGCCGACCTGCTTTATGATGAAGCCAACCAGCTTGCTGCCGACTGCAGTCTGGTCTATGCGGGGAAATCCGCCGACCTAAGCACGGTAGCCGACCAGCTCTCCATCCTCTCCCCCTCCCTCCGCTCCGAAATCTGGGTGGTGAACCGGGACGGGGTGGTAGCGGCTGACAGCGAAAATGGAGCCCGACTGGGGCTGTCCGTGGATTTCGACCCCACGGCAATCGGAAACCGGAACTACGGCATCGGAAACTTCTACGGCGCATTTTCCTATGATGTGCTCAGTGTCTCCGCTCCCATCACCGCAGATTATACCACCTACGGCTATGTGCTGGTCCACATTCCCTTAAGCCAGATTGAAGCCTCCAGAGATGGAATCTTAAATATCCTGTATATCACCAGCGGCATCATCTTTGCGCTGTCCCTGATCATCCTGCTGGTATTTACCCAGACCGTATATTTTCCGTTAAAGAAAATCACGGCCGGGGCAAATGAGTACGCCGCCGGAAATCTGGCCTATCGGATTCAGCTTTCCTCCCGCGACGAGATGGGGTATCTGGCCGGCAACTTAAACTATATGTCCGACGAGCTGAACCAGATGGAGGAATATCAGAGAACCTTTATCGCCAACGTGTCCCATGATTTCCGCTCTCCGCTGACCTCCATCAAGGGCTATCTGGAGGCGATTCTGGACGGCACGATTCCGCCGGAGATGCAGGAAAAATACTTAACCCGCGTGATTTCCGAAACCGAGCGGCTGAACAAGCTGACCCAGGGAATGCTGACCTTAAACTCCCTGGACAGCAAGGGCTTTCTCTCCCGCTCCAACTTCGACATCAACCGGGTCATCAAGGATACGGCGGCCTCCTTCGAGGTCATCTGTGACAAGAAGAATATCACCTTCGACCTGACATTTTCCAGCAATATCCAGATGGTTTATGCCGACCTGGGGAAAATCCAGCAGGTGCTCTACAACCTGATTGACAATGCCATCAAGTTCAGCCACAATGACTCCGTCATCTTCATCCAGGCCTCCCAGAAATACGAGAAAATCTTCGTATCGGTCAAGGATACCGGAATCGGAATCCCCAAGGACAGCCTGAAAAAAATCTGGGAGCGATTTTACAAATCCGACCTTTCCAGGGGCAAGGACAAAAAAGGCACCGGCCTTGGCCTGTGCATCGTAAAGGAAATCATCCAGTCCCACGGGGAAAACATCGATGTGGTAAGCACGGAAGGGGTCGGCACTGAATTCATCTTCAGTCTGCCGAGAGCCACCAATCTGTAGGCCGATTCCTCTGCGGAATGTCCCGCAGAGAACCGTACCGAATCTCCCGCAAAACGCAAAGCGGCATCCGCCGGAACTATTTTGTATCCGGCCGATACCGCTTTTTATTTTTCTGTTCTCCCGGAAATCCGTCACTGCTCCTGGGAATATTCCAGAAACTGCTTCAGATAGTCCAGAAAATACTCCTTCTGTCTGGGGGAACAGGCCCGCAGCAGCTCCTCCAGCCTTACATCTACATTTTTCTTCTCCGCCATCTCATAATCATAGTCGCAGAACAGCTCCCCCGCGCCGATTTTCAGCACCATGGAAATCTGTACAATCTTTGCCACCGAAACCATCTGCCTCCCATTTTCCAGACGGCTTATGGTGGTTGTGGACACATCCACCAGCTCCGCAAGCTGCTCCTGGCTGAAGCCCGACGCAATCCGCCGCTGCCGCACCTGGAGACCGATTTTCCGCTCTATCTCTGCCTTTTCCTCCATCTTTTCCGCCTCATACCGTCCGATTTCCCTGCCGTTTTCCAAGAACCCACGCGCCATCCTTCCATCACCCCATCTTCTAAGATGATGTAAGTTTAACAACGCCCATTTTTTATGTGAACAAACCAATCCGCTTATTTATTACCTAAAACGCCTTGTTTTATACAGAACAGGCAATTCTTAAACTTTTCATACGTTCCCTTAAATTCCTGTAAACCCTATTCCAAAGGTCCCCAAATCGTGCTATAATAAGGACACTATTTGACGAAGAAAGAAGGTATCCTGTTTTGAAAAAGCGACATTCTTTTATCTCTATCCTGCTGGCTGCCGGACTTCTTGCTTCCCTGGTTCCCTCTGCTGCCTATGCCAGAGAGAAGATCAGCCAGGTTTCCCTGTCCTTCAGCCTGAATAAAGAGAGCGAGGACTGGAATCTGCTGGATGTGGAATCCGACGGGGAAGGCTATGAAGTGCGTAAGGTGGATTTATTCCCGGAGGGTCTGGATAAGAAATCTTCCCAGCCCTATGCTGTCGTTATCCTGGATGCAGAAGACGAGTATTATTTTTCCAGCATTAAAGAAAAGTATTTTACCCTGGAGGGCGAAGGCGCAGTCTTCGATGAAGCCGCCAGAAGCAACAGCAACTCCACGATGACACTGGCCGTTCACTTAAAGGAACTGGGCGAGGGTGAGCTGGAGGACCCGGAAAACTTAACCTGGAACGGAGCCGGAATCGCAAGCTGGGAGCCGGTTTACGGCGCTGCCAGTTATTCCGTGCGTCTCTGCCGGGACGGAAAGCCCCTGGGCGCTGCCTCTGCCCCGAAGACAGACGTTTCCGTGTACAATCTTTCCACAAAGATTACCCGGACCGGGAATTATTATTTCCAGATAAAAGCCAATGGCCGCTTTAAGAACACCAAGAGCAGCCAGTGGGTGAATTCCCCGACCCTTTCCGTGGACGAGGATACCCTGGCCTTCATCCGTGAACATGCCTCCGAGGATACCGGGAAAATCGGGCAGTGGTTCACCGATGACAAGGGTACCTGGTACCAGTACACCACCGGCTACTACCCCAGAAGCCAGTGGGCCAGGATTGATAAGTTCTGGTATTACTTTAACGACGAGGGCTATATGGTTACCGGGCAGTGGGTTGACCGCTACTATGTGGGCGGAGACGGAAAGATGCTGACGGATACCATCACGCCGGACGGCTATTATGTAGATGAAACCGGATGCTGGGCTCCGAAGTAAAGAAGTGAAAAAAGTAAAAAAGCCATGCGCCGGATTCCCTGTTCCATCACAGGGAATCCGCACATGGCTTTTTCTTGCACAAAACCGGGCAGGGCGATTTTACCGGACCTGCTCTTTTTCGTCCTACAGAACCTGGCGGGCTGCGCCGTAGATTCCGGCATCATTGCCCAGCTCGGCCAGCTTTAATACGGCCTTATTGGAGGAAATCGTGGAGAACCGGTCGTAATCCTTCTGCACCATATCGGTCAGGAATTTACCGGCTCTGGATACACCGCCGCCGATTACGAAGGCTTCCGGGTCCACGGTCAGAGAAATCTGGGACAATGCCAGGCCCAGGTAATGGCTCACAACCTTCATCACCTCGTTGGCCAGCTTGTCTCCTGCCTTCGCGCAGTCCAGCACATTCTTCGCGTTGATCTTATCGCCGAACTGACGCATCGCAGACGGCTCATCCGATGCTGCCATCTTTCTTCTGGCCTCTCTTGCGATTCCGGTTGCGGAAGCCACCTGCTCCAGACAGCCTACGCCGCCGCAGTTGCAGTGCTCCGTCTCCTCGTCACGCACATGGATATGGCCAATCTCGCCGCCCAGTCCGTGTCTTCCGGCGATAATCCGCTCGTCGATGATGACGCCGCCGCCCACGCCGGTTCCCAGTGTTACCATCACGATATCCCGGTATCCCTTGCCTCCGCCCTGCCACATCTCGCCCAGGGCCGCTACATTGGCGTCATTGCCGCTCTTTACCGGAATGCCGTCTAACAATTCACTTAATTCCTTCTGAGGATTCATATTTCTCCATCCCAGATTCACGCAGACCTCCACGAAGCCGTCCGGCAAAACCGGTCCCGGCACGCCCATTCCGGCTCCGGCTACATCCGCCAGCGCGATTCCCATCTCCTGAAGCTTCGCCTTAATCGAAGCAGCCACATCCGGAAGGATGTTTTTGCCGTTCTCTTCTTTTCTGGTCGGAACCTCCCATTTCTCAAGAAGGACGCCGTTCGTCTCAAAAATACCAAGCTTTACTGAGGTTCCCCCGATGTCGATTCCAATGCATTTCTTCTCCATGTTTTTAACTCCTTTTCCCCTGTTCGTATTTTATAAAGAAAGCGAAAACGCTATCTTTGCAGTGTGATTTCCCGCATCTTCTGCGGGCCGGTAATGATGTAGCTGTTTGGAAATCTTCCGGCCGTCACCTTTGTGATGACGTCATCGAAGGTTCCCTCGAATTTCAGCGTTCCGGCCATGTTATAGGCCTGGAAGCTGTTCTCATTCCACAAGAGAATCCGGCCGTCGGAAATGGATGCATGCTGGTAAGGAAAAGCAAATTCCTTTTTCAGCTCCAGCTCTCCCCTGGAATTATAGATTTCCATCCGGTAGGGAGCTTCGCCCTCCTGATTCGCCGCGATGATTCCCACATACTCCGCGCTGTAAAACAGGCTGAGGATTTCCGATTCCACCGCCGCCTGAGCGGTCAGCTCCGGGGAAACCAGATTCTTTGTACTGAAGAAAGCCAGCCCCTTGTCGGAACAGGCAAAGCTTTCCGTATCCGTCATAAAATGCACCCTGGGAACCAGGCTCCCGCTGAAGGGTTCATCAAAGCCTCCCACGATTCGCTTCGGGGAAGCATTCTTTCCAATCTCGGAAAAATTATAAAATACCACCCGGCTGTCCATCAGGCCGTTGTTCATATAGGCATACGAGCAGATCAGCTCGGTGCCGTCCGGTGAAAGGCTTAAGTCCAGCGGATAGCCGTCTCCGGACAGGCGCGCCTTAACCGTAATGTCGAGGGGTTCGCCGTCCTTCCGGAACATGGTGATGTAATTGGCCTTCGCGTCCTCTAAAATAGCCGCAGCCACACCCTTGGCGGAAACGCTTACCTTTAAAATCGGCAGAAGGGTGGTGGCCGTTCCCTGGCAGCCGCTCTTGTCGCAGATATAGATGCTGTTTCCCTGCTGGTCCGCGATTGCGATATAATCGCCGTTCACTACAGCAATCGGGGCCTTCATCTCATACGTCTGCACCCAGATGGTCTTTCCCTTTGCGTCAATATAAGAGGCGCCGTCCTTGGTGTATTTCACCACATTGCCGCCGAAATCCACATATCCGGTAAAGCTGCTGCTCTCCGTCCTGCCTTCGCTGTCTCCGGCCAGCAGGTCCGTCTCCCAGGCCACGCCGTATTCCGTGTATTGATGATTCTGCTTCCAGTACTGCACACCGCCTGCTATCGCCGCGATCACAAGCACGATCACCAGCGAAATCACCAACCGGTGCCGAAGCACCTTATGATGCGCTTTTTTTATTGCCTCTTCCTCATCCTCCTCCGGATAAGGGGAGGGAGGCTTGGGACGTTCTTCCCCCGGATTTGGCACGATCTGCCTGCGAAGCTGCTGCTTCTTCATCTCCCGGTTCATTGCATTCATGTCATCCATCGTATTCTCCTGATTCTCGATAACATTCTGCGGCTCTCCCGCCGCAATCCGCGCCTCCGCGCCGGACCTGACCGGATCCATGCAGCATACCATCCGGCCGGCAAGGTCTGGCAAATGCACAGACGCCACCCTTAGTATACAACATTTTCCGGGGAAGCGCATTATCTTTTTTGCAGATTACGGAACAATCAGCTTCCGGCCTGCCTCCAGCACATTTACGTCGCTTAACCCGTTCAGCTCACAGATTTCCTCCACCCGGCTCAGATTCTGATACAGCTTAAAGCAGATTCCATATAGGGTCTCTCCCTCCTGGACCACATACACGCTCTGACCGGCTGCCGGCTCCATCTGCCGGGATACAGCCGCCGCCCCGGAGTCCGCATCCGCACCCGGCAGATTCGGGGCCGTGGATTCCGCCGCGCTGCTTCCGCCGCCGGATGCTGCTCCTTCTGCCCCGCTGCCGCCAGATGCAGTTCCTTCCGCTGTGCTGCCTGCCGATGCGGTTCCTTCCGCCCCTTCTCCTGATGCAGCGCCGCCTGGAATGATATTTCCATCCGAATCCACCCGCTCACCGGACGCAAGGGTGGGAAATACGCCTCCCATCGCCTCCTCTACGATCACGCCGCTCCGGTCCGTTCCTTCTTCCTGACTCTCATCCTGCTTCCGGTCCGTCAGCCATTTTCCCGCCCCGGAAACCGCGTCCGCATCCGGCAGAGCCGAAGCCATCACCGCCTCCATCTCCTTCAGCCGCTCTGCGCTGTTCAATGCCGCCACGCCTCCGGCCATGGCCAGAAGCGCCAGGCAGCCGCACATTCCCCGCAGCAGACCGATGCTGTGGCTCTGCCTTCCGGCCGTCTCCTTCTTCTGCTCCATCTTCCTTCGGAAATCCCGAATCACCGGATCACTGCCTCCGTTTTCCACCTTCGGGGCCTCCTTCCGAAGCACCATATAATCCTGCATCATCTGGTTCCGTTCATAATAAATGCAGTGTCCTCTCAGCTTGTCAAATCCATCGCTGGAGGTTATGTAAATCGCCTCTTCCCCCTCCAGCGCATGATTCATATACATGAGACGGTTCTTTCCCGCAAAATACTGGGTATGCTCCTTCCAGTAATTAAGGGGACTGAGCTGGCCGTCCGGAACGGTGCAGAGAAACCAGCCCTGAACCGTCCGCTTGGGAAACATCTCCTCCATCCTCTGATAAACCCGCTTCCAGGCCTCCTCGGTGAATACCACCTTTCCCCCTTCCGCGCCCACATCCTCCATCTCCACCGCGCCATCGATAAACACATACGGCACGCCTCCATGGTCCTCTGCATTGCCCAGAAGAAGACCGGCCCGCAGGTCCCTTCCCCCTGCCGGAACCAGCCGCTTCAGATAGGTATTTACATAGTCCTCCATATACACACGGATTCGATCATCCCGCTCCCCAATCTGCCGGATGTTCTTCGGCAGCTTCGGATACGGCTCATATAACTCACCCATACAACTCACCCTGCTTTCCATCAAATTCAGGTAACCGTTCCGTACCTTCACCATTACAAATTCAGCACCTTCCGGACAAGCATAGCACATCCTGTATGAAAAAAATGTCAAACCACAGCAGGAACCTCCCATAAGTTTTCGACAAGGCAGATGCTGTCACAGATACAGTCCGCCATCCGCATCACCATGGACAGGCGGACGCTCTGCAGCATGACCGGGTCGAAGCTTTTGCAGCCCCCTACGATTCCGGTGATAAAGATGTCCCCCACCTCCTGCAGATCCTTGCAGACACCCAGACCGGGCTTTAAGGAGCCCTTTCCCAGCGTTACATATCCCACATGCTCCTGGCTCCCCACCGACGCATCCACCGCCACCATCACAGAATCCGGAAAGGTCTTTTTCAGGAACGCCTGGTACTGGCTTAAATTCATGGCATGAACCGGGCGGTCCAGAGTTCCGAACACGGCGGTCTGCATCCGTTTCTTCCTCGGTTCCCCATCCCCCTCCCGAATCCATGCCTCGTTCCGATTCCGTGCCTCGTTCCGCTCCCGCTCCAAAAGCTCGTGTCCGATCAGCGGCCCCAGACTGTCCCCGGTGGAGCGGTCCGTTCCGATGCATAAGAATACCACTCCCGTCTTTCCTTTTTCCAGCTCCTCCAGAATCAGCTCCTCCAGCTTCTCCGCCAGCACCTGGGGATGGAATTCCGGCCTGGTATTGTAATAAAAAATTTCCGGCCTCGGCCGGACTCCCAGATATTCAAAAAATCCCATAAAAAACCTGCCTGTACTTTTTTTCTAGTATAGGCAGGCCGGATAACGTTTATTCATTTTTGCATTTATATC
>JAUNPZ010000098.1:0-1996 GCA_030536455.1 Lachnospiraceae bacterium
GTTCGTCCGTTAACCGATAAGTGGACCTTCTCCACCAACGGCGTTTCCATCATGGGCCGCAACGGCATTCCATGCATCGGCTTCGGTCCTGGCGCAGAGGCTCAGGCTCATGCTCCGAACGAGAAGACCTGGAAGGATGATCTGGTAAGATGCGCTGCTGTTTATGCTGCTCTTCCAACCATCTACTGCGAATAATTTTTTTCGACAATCTCTCTTCATAATATAGATTGTAAAATCCAACCGTCAGCCCGGTTTCCGGGCTGACACCAAAAGAAAAAGCCTTCCCCAGGCATTCTCTTACTTTATTAAAATTTATTTTGAAAACTTATAACCATTTATCATAAAAATAGAAAAGGAGCTTACCCTTATGAAAACTCTTCAGACTTACATTGATAAGTTAAACGCATTAAACTTCAAGGAAATGTACAACAATGACTTCTTCTTAACCTGGGAGAAAACCGACGACGAACTGGAAGCGGTATTTACCGTTGCCGATGCTCTGCGCTACATGCGTGAGAACAACATCTCCACCAAGGTATTTGAGAGCGGCTTAGGCATCTCCTTATTCCGTGACAACTCTACCCGTACCCGTTTCTCCTTCGCTTCCGCCTGCAACCTGTTAGGCCTGGAAGTTCAGGATTTAGATGAGGGCAAGTCCCAGATTGCTCACGGCGAGACCGTTCGTGAGACCGCTAACATGATTTCCTTCATGGCAGACGTAATCGGTATCCGTGACGATATGTACATCGGCAAGGGCAACAAGTACATGCATGATGTAGTTGACGCAGTAACCGAAGGAAACAAGGCCGGTATTCTGGAGCAGAAGCCTACCTTAGTAAACTTACAGTGCGATATCGACCATCCAACCCAGTGTATGGCAGATATGCTTCACATCATCCATGAGTTCGGCGGCGTAGAGAACTTAAAGGGCAAAAAGCTGGCTATGACCTGGGCTTACTCTCCTTCCTACGGCAAGCCATTATCCGTTCCTCAGGGCGTAATCGGCTTAATGACCCGTTTCGGTATGGACGTAGTTCTGGCTCATCCGGAAGGCTACGAGGTTATGCCGGAGGTTGAGGAAGTTGCAAAGAAGAACGCAGAAGCAACCGGCGGTTCCTTCAAGCGTGTAAACTCTATGGAAGAAGCATTCAAGGATGCCGATATCGTATATCCAAAGAGCTGGGCTCCATTTGCAGCAATGGAAAAGAGAACCGACCTGTACGGCAAGGGCGATTCCGAGGGCATCAAGGCTCTGGAGAAGGAATTACTGGCTCAGAACGCAGAGCACAAGGATTGGGCATGTACCGAAGAGCTGATGAAGACCACCAAGGACGGCAAGGCTTTATACCTGCACTGCTTACCGGCTGATATTACCGGCGTAAGCTGTGAGACCGGCGAGGTTGACGCATCTGTATTCGACCGCTACCGTGACCCATTATACAAGGAAGCAAGCTTCAAGCCATACATCATCGCTGCTATGATCTTCCTGGCTAAGTTTGAGAATCCACAGGAAATCTTAAAGAAATTAGAAGAAAGAGGATTATCTCGCGTTTTCGAGTAAGAGAAACCTGTCCGGGCCGCCTGATTTTCGTTCCAGGCGGCCTTTTTTGTCCAAAAATCTGTTCAAAATCTAGGTGAGGGATTACATTATGGGAAAGAAAAAAAGAATTGTCATTGCCCTGGGCGGCAATGCATTAGGCAATACGCTGCCGGAGCAGATGGCAGCCGTTAAAATTACCGCAAAAGCAATCGTTGATTTAATCGAGGAAGGCTGCGAAGTGGTAATTGCTCATGGAAACGGGCCTCAGGTCGGTATGATTAACAATGCGATGGCCGCTTTAAGCCGCGAGGATGAGAAGCAGCCGAACACACCGCTCTCCGTCTGTGTGGCGATGAGCCAGGCTTACATCGGCTACGACTTACAGAACGCGCTCCGCGAGGAGCTTTACAACCGCGGTATCTTTGATATTCCGGTAGCAACCATGATCACTCAGAT
>JAUNPZ010000098.1:2096-11048 GCA_030536455.1 Lachnospiraceae bacterium
AAGGCAAAGGAAGGTATCCTCGGAAAGACCGGCACCCGGATTCACCAGTAAATTTTTTCAAATAAATGAGAGCGCTCTTCTGCTCTCCCAAAAATGGAGGAGATTGATATGGGAAAGGAACAAAAACATGCATCTATCTTTGAATTAAACGGCGTCCCGAAGCTGAGTCAGGCACTGCCCCTGGCCCTTCAGCACGTGGTTGCCATGATTGTAGGCTGTGTTACGCCGGCAATCATCATCTCCGGTGCCGCCGGAATCAGCGGGCCGGACCGGGTTATCTTAATCCAGGCTTCTTTAGTAATTTCCGCACTGTCCACTCTGCTGCAGCTGTTCCCGATTGGTCCGAAAACCGGACTTCATCTGGGTTCTGCCCTTCCGGTCATCATCGGCGTATCCTTCGCCTATGTGCCAAGCATGCAGGCCATCGCGGATGGCTACGGGATCGGCGCCATATTCGGCGCACAGATTGTGGGCGGCGTAGTCGCCATCCTCGTTGGATTCTGCATTAAGAAAATCCGCAGATTCTTCCCGCCTTTAATTGCAGGAACCGTCGTATTTACCATCGGCTTATCCTTATATCCCACTGCCATCAACTATATGGCCGGCGGTGTGGGAAGCCCGGAATACGGCTCCTTAAAGAACTGGGCGCTGGCCCTCTTCACATTGGCTGTGGTTACGGCGCTGAATCATTTTGCAACCGGATTTTTAAAGCTGGCATCCATCTTAATCGGCATGACAGCAGGCTATATCGCGGCAGCCTTCTGCGGTATGGTAAACTTTACAAGCGTAACGGAGGCCGGGATGTTCCAGCTTCCGCAGATGTTCCATTTTCCAATTCAGTTTGAATTATCTTCCTGTATCGCCCTGGGACTGCTGTTCGCAATTAATGCGGTCCAGGCAATCGGAGACTTTTCCGCTACTACCAGCGGCGGTTTAAACCGGGAACCACGGACGGATGAGCTGCAGGGAGCCATCTTAGGCTACGGCGTGACCAATATATTCGGCGCCTGCTTCGGATGTCTTCCTACCGCAACCTACAGCCAGAACGTGGGTATCGTAACCACCACCAAGGTAGTCAACCGCTGCACCCTGGGACTGTCCGCGCTGATCATTCTCTGCGCCGGCCTGTTCCCGAAGTTTTCTGCCCTTTTAACCACGATTCCTTCCTGCGTACTGGGCGGAGCAACCGTATCCGTATTCGCATCCATCGCCATGACCGGTATGAAGCTGGTTATGACCGAGGAGATGAACTACCGGAACTCTTCTATCGTCGGACTTGCCGCAGCACTGGGCATGGGCGTATCACAGGCATCTGCCTCCCTGTCCATGTTCCCGACCTGGGTAACCACCATCTTCGGAAAGTCCCCGGTTGTAATCGCGACCTTAGTTGCAGTCTTTTTAAACATCACGCTCCCGAAGGATGAGCCGAAAATCCGGCATCAGGAGCCGAACGATATCTATTAATTTGCTATTATTTTTATCCTCTTTATGTATATGATATGATGTCCTGCCATAGGCATCAAAAAAACCGGTTCTCACTTGCCAGGGAACCGGTTTTTTATGTAATAGGATTCGAAATCTACTGAATCGCGAAATCCACGCTGATGCTTGCCTCTACGTCCACTTCTCCCGGCATGACCGTCATATCCGCCATGGACGCTTCCTTCATGGCCAGACGATTTACAGGAGCATCGTACCGGGCCGACTGGCTGTCGCTGTGCTCGGTAATCCGCACTGCCCGTCCTAACGTGCAGCCGCTGGCATCCGCTAATGCCTGGGCCTTTTCCTGGGCCTGCCCCACCGCCTGCTTTAAGGCCTCCTGATAGCTTTCATCGTACCGGCTGGACAGGTAAACTACCGACTGGATCTGGTTGACGCCGGATTCCACCGATTTGGAAAGAATGGTTCCCACCTGGTCCAAAGGCAAATCCGATACCGTAACCTGAGTAGCGGCCTCATATCCCACGATTTCCCCGTTCTTATCCCAGTCATATCTTGGGTTCATATCATAACCGGAGGTCTGGATGGACTTTTCTTCCACGCCAAGAGCCTTTAAGGTCTCTGCAAGCTGCGCCACCTTCTGGCTGTTTTCCTCCTGACAGGCTGCGGCGTCCTTCTGCTGTGTGGTGACGGCATAAACCACCTCCGCCATATCCGGTACCACCTTTACCGTCTCCCGGCTGGTTACGGTAATCACCTGACTGTCTGTATTCTCTATCTGAATCCGCTCTGCCTCCGCGTCCTCTTCTGCCCAATCTCTGTTCATGACTCCGGCTTCTGCGCTTCGGTCGGTACCGGAAGCTGCCTGTGTGCCCGCTGCCTCTGCTGTCGTCTTCGCCGTCACATTGGAAGCTCCGGTTCCGGTGGTCTGCACCGCGCCGGCCGCCCTCCCGCAGGCGGTAAATAATAAAGCACATACGGCTCCAAGTGTAAACAATCGTTTTCTCATAAAAAATCCTCCCGTTTCCAATATCCCTTATGGAAACTGCGCCTCTTTTGGACACAGTCTCCTGCTGACACTTCTAGTATACCGAAAACAGGAGGAAAAAGTATTTCTTTTCTCTTACGGTTTGCTATCAATTTGAAGAACCAGATGAACAAATTCTTTCAAAATACTGAATTTATCCCTTTGACAGACGGCTCCGGAGATACAAAAGGGCCTGCGTGATGATGCATCCATGGTCCACAGCCAGACCGCTGCACGCCAAAAGCTCATACCGTTCCTGGGAAAGAAGACGATGAGAGGAACTCCGGATTCCCACTCCGGCATGCAGAAGGATGCCGTTTTCCTTATTTTTCAGCTTCAGATTCCAGATTTTTGCAAAGCCGTCCGACCAGGCCGCGCTATCCGGCTCAGGCTCCAGCTCCACATCCATCCACAGCGCGTCTGCCGCATCATCCCCGGCTTTTACCGGGATATCCCCCTCCACAAGAGCCAGAAATGAGGTGGTGATCACCCTCCATCTGGGGTCCCGGTCATAATTGCCCCAGGTGCGAAGCTGCTCCAGCGGAAGTCCCTTTACACCGGTCTCCTCCTCCAGCTCCCTGGCAGCGCCTTCCTCCAAATCCTCCCGAAGCTCCACAAAGCCGCCCGGCGTGGCCCAGCAGCCGATGCTGGGATGATTGCTCCGCTTCACCAGAAGGACCTGCAGAGGCTGACCCCACCGCACCAGTTCCTCCCGGCAGCGCACCACCACAATATCCGTGGTATTGCTTGGGCAGTCATATTTTTTCGGATTATACGCCGCGAGAAACTCTTCCAGGCTCTCTCCGGCCCGGTTTCGTTCTCCCGTGCCGTAAAAGCCGTCCAGATGATTCAGAAATGCCATCCTTGTTTCCTCCTGAAAATCTTCCTAAAATAAACAGACCATGTCTCTGCTGATTTCCGCCAGAGAGTTCGCTCCGCACATCGCCATCGTATCCTCCAGCTCTGCGCCAATCTTCTCCACATAAAGCTTCACGCCCTCTTCTCCGCCTCCGAACAAGGCCGTCACGAAGGGACGGCAGATGATGACGCCGTCTGCCCCAAGGGCCAGCGCTTTAAATACGTCCACACCGGTCCGGATGCCGCCGTCCACCAGAATCTTCATGGAGCCGTCCACTGCATCCACGATCTCCTCCAGCACCTCCGCCGATGCCGGACACTGGTCCAGGACGCGGCCTCCGTGATTGGACACAACGATGGCAGACGCTCCGGCTTCCTTTGCCTTCATCGCCCCCTTCACCGTCATAATTCCCTTCACGATAAACGGAACTCCGGCATCCTTTATGATTTCCGCCAGCTCCTCCGTGGTCTTTCTTCCGGCCTGCGGAATCCGGTTCTTCAAAAACGGCAGACCGGACGCATCAATATCCATCGCTGCCGCAAATGCATGGCTGTCACGGGCCAGTCCTATCTTCTCCCGAACGGTGTCTGCATCCCATGGCTTGATGGTCGGCACGCCCATCCCTCCATTCTCCTGGATTGCCCTGGCAGCCGCCTCCATCAGTGCCGGATTCACACCGTCCCCGGTAAAGGCCGCGATGCCCGCCTTCGCGCAGGCATACACCAGCTCCTGGTTATAGGAAACATCCGTGTGCTTATCGCCGTAATGGAGATTCACGCCGCTCACCGGGCCTGCAAAGATGGGATACCGGAATTTCCTTCCAAACAGCTCCAGACCGGCATCCACCGGCCGGTTCTCGCATATGGTGTCAAGACTGACCCGGATTTCCTGCCACTTCTGGTAATTGCGGATTGCCACGTCCCCGGTTCCCTTTGCGCCCGGTCCCGGTATCTGATTCCTGCAGGCTCTGCCGTCGCAGACCGGGCAGGCCTTGCAGTATGGACCCACGCAGGTCCTTGCGTTTTCTAATACTTCCTGATATGTCATGATGAGAGTCCTCCTCTTTCTTTTCTTCTGCTCCCCATCCATTTTACCCCCTTTTCCCCCAATCGTCTACCTGGATTTTCCATCCTTAAAGTTTTCCCGCCCTCTCCGCGCATGGCAAAAAGGCGGCTGCCCCTTTAAGCCTTATACTTATCGGAGCAGACCGCCTTTCTTCTATTCTTTTCTATCACAAGCTTCATGCCGTCACCGGAATCGTCCGGCTGCCGGATTCCGTCTCGTTTTCCTTACAGCAGGAAATACTTCGCTACGAACAGAACGGCCAGCACATACATCAGCACACTGATCTTCTTCTCCTTCGCCTTTCCGGCTGCCAGATTGATTGCCACATAAGAGATGATACCGAATGCAATACCCTCGGAGATGCTGTACATAAACGGCATCGCAATGATACAGATATAAGCCGGGATGGTCTCGGTGTAGTCGTTGAAATCAATCTTGGTAATCGAGGTCAGCATCAGGAAGCCTACCACAATCAGGGCAGGAGCCGTAGCAAAGGACGGGATTGCCAGGAAAATCGGGGACAGGAACAGGGATAATGCGAATAAAATTGCTGCTGTCACACTGGTTAAACCGGTACGTCCGCCTTCCGATACACCGGATGCACTCTCTACGAACGTGGTGGTGGTGGAGGTACCCAGCATCGCGCCAACGGAGGTGCCAACCGCGTCTGCCAGCAGGGCGCCGCGGATTTTCGGAAGACGTCCCTCCTGATCCAGCATATCCGCCTTGGACGCCACGCCGATTAAGGTTCCGAGCGTATCAAACATATCAACAAACAGGAATGCACACATGATGATCACGAAATCCATGGTAAATACCTTGGAGAAATCCATCTGCATAAAGGTCGGCATTACGCTCGGAACCGAGATTCCGCCGGAGAAATCCGGAAGTAAGCTGAACCATCCGGCTGCCGGGTCCGGACGGTAAAGTCCTGCAATCTGGCAGATGATTCCTAAGCCCCAGGTTCCCAGAATGCCCCAGAGGATGCCGCCCTTTACATTCTTCACCAGCAGCATCGCTGTAATCAGAATACCGATAATTGCCAGAAGGACTGTGATTCCCTCTGTGTTAAAGGTACCGCCCTGAACGGAGCCCTTAAAGGAGAATACCGTAACCAGAGTTGCAGAATCCACTACGATGTGGGCATTCTGCAGTCCGATAAATGCAATGAACAAACCGATACCAACCGAAACCGCATGCTTTAAGTTCATCGGAATCGCATTGAAAATCGCTTCCCGGACATTGGTCAGGGATAATACGATGAAAATCAGACCTTCTACAAATACAGCCGCTAATGCCATCTGCCAGGTAAAGCCCATGCCAAATACAACCGTGTAGGTAAAATAAGCATTCAGGCCCATGCCGGGAGCCAGAACGAACGGGTAGTTGGATAACAGCGCCATCAGGCAGGTTGCGATAAAGGACGCAAGCGCGGTGGCGGTAAATACAGCGCCGCGGTCCATCCCGGACTCAGCCAGAATGTTCGGGTTTACTGCCAGAATATAGGCCATGGTCATAAACGTGGTGACACCGGCCATAATCTCGGTTTTCACATCTGTACCGTTTTCTTTTAAATGAAATATCTTCTCCAGATTCATACATCTTCCTCCTAGTTTTCATGCAAAGCGCATGTATTTACAATATATCCATCTTATCCGAAAATACGTTTTTGCATACTAAAAGATGGATTCCCTCGCTGCAAACTTATGCAGCACATCCTGGTCCCCGCACAGGTATAAGAACCGCTCCAGCCGTTCTCTCACCGTCAGCTCCTGCGGATGACGCATCCGGCTCTCATCCAGAACCAGCGCATCCACCTCGTAACCCTCTAAGAAGCTGCCTGCCCTGCCAAAGAAGCTTCCGCCTCCCATGGTTCCCAGGTAAAATGCCTCCTCCACCGTAAGCGGCTTCAGAGAATCGTCACAGAGCCTCCAGCGAAGCTTGGACTCCTGAATCGCGTCCGTTATGGCCCGGAATATGGAAAGGCTGTGACCGCCTGCCACATCACTTCCCAGTCCCACATGGATACCCTCGTTCAGATACCGGCGAATCGGCGCGATTCCGGAAGACAGATTCGTATTGGACTGCGGACAATGGGCCACATATACGCCCCGCTCCTTCATCCTCTGAATCTCCCGCTCTCCGGAATGAACGCAGTGAGCCATAATCGCAGGCGCCTCCTCTCCGAATAATCCGAAGCGGTCGTAAGCGTCCCCATAGAACTCCGCCTCCGGGCAAAGCTCCTTCACCCAGGCAATCTCACCGAAGTTCTCTGACAGGTGAGACTGCACTGGAAGGTGGTATTCCTTCTGAATCTCCGCCAAAAGACGCATCAGTTCATCCGTACAGGAGGGGATGAACCTTGGTGTCAGAATCGGCTTCACATGACGGAATCCATTCCCCGCCGCTTCCTTTTCCTTCAGATCCGAAAGCCACCGTCTGGTTGCCTCTGCCGACGCCTTTGTCTCTTCAATCAGGTACTCCGGGCTGTTCCGGTCCATGTTCACCTTGCCCACATAGGCGGTGACTCCGGCCAGCTCCAGCTCCTCCATCAGAATCTCCGTGCCCGGAACGTGAATGGTGGCAAATACTGCCGCTCTGGTGGTTCCGCTGCGCTTCAAATCCTCTGCAAAAATCCGGTAAGCCTTTCTGGCGTACTCCTCATCCCCGTATTTCGACTCCTCCGGGAATGTCTGCGTATTCAGCCATTCCAAAAGCTCCCAGTCCATCCCCAGTCCGCGGAAGGCGTACTGAGGCGCGTGAACGTGAAGGTCCGTCAGCCCCGGCATCACCAGATGTCCGCTGTAATCCTTCATCGGAAGATTCCGGTATGCTTCCGGTATCTCACGGAATACCCCTTTGGAAATCCCATCCACGCATACAAGATAGCTGTCCTCCATAATCGTGAGCGTCTCTGAATTCTCACTGTAGCAAATATGCCCCTTTAAGATAAAATCTTTATTGCGCAATCGCAATCCTCCTTTCTGAAGCCGTCTCCGCTGGTTTTGCCCAATAAAAAAACTACCTAAAGACAGATACCCTTCACCAGTGCTCCATGCGGTGATTTATAGGGCAACTATTTACGGTAGTTGGTAGAGACGCGCACCCAATTATGCGCTTATATAAATCTTTTATTCAGCTTTCTTTACTTGAGTCCATTATACCCCTTATTTTCACAAAATGCAACCACATTTTTCCGTTTTTTTGTGCAGATTTCACCGTTAATTCACTGAACCTGCTCAAATCAGCCCTTTTTCCAGTAGATACGGTCCTCCGGACACTCCGCCAGATACTCTTCCATCTCTTCATCGGTAAAGCCGGCCGTCGTCTCGCGAAAATAGGTCTCATCATCCTGCATAATGCATTTCAATGCGTTCACGGCTGCCTGATGCTCTGCTTCCGCCGCCAGGACCGCCGCCTCACCCAGTAATGCCTCGATTTCCGATTCTTGGTTCTCTGCTTTTGGGTTTTCTGTTTTTACGATTTCTGCCTTTTTGTTTCCCGTCCGTTCCTTCCCTGCCTTCTCTCGCTCAGCCATATCTTTCCCCCATTCTTCCTGCATTCTTCCGCAGGACGTCCGTTACTTCGTCTCTTTCATTAGCAGTATAGTCCAATTACCGACTATAGTCAATACGGCGGCTACTCTCTAAAATAAAAATACAGGAGATTCCTTCCACCGATTATATTATCTTACCGAAAGAGAAGCGATTTTATGATTCTATACGACCCATTCTGGAAAACTTTAAAAGCATCCGGTGAATCCACCTATACACTGATTAACAAATATCATGTGTCCAGTTCAACCATCGACCGGCTTCGCAAAAATCAGCCGCTCACTACCACCACGCTGAATGACTTATGCCGTGTCTTAAATTGTAATCTGGAAGATATCGCAACCTATGTTTCATCGGATGAGGACCAGTTTTTATAAGCCTGCGCGAAATGACTTCGTCAGTTTCACATCCATGAATCAAAATTTGTGTCAGGCATTCCGGCCGCACGGAACGCGAGCCCCGTCTATATGCGTTCTATGACGGCCTTTCTCTGCTTCTCATACTCTTCCTCCGTAATCAATCCTTCCTCGTACAGGTGCTTTAAAACACGCAGACGCTCTTCCACCTGTTCTGTCTGGCCCTCGCAGCCGGTGTGTTCCGTCCGGTTTGCGAAACCTGCACGTTCCGAAAGATAACCGTCTCCTTCACAATAGCCGGAATCCGGCTCATCCTCCACGATAATCTCATGAGTAGAAAGTCCCTTCTCTGAAAATACATTCACACCGTGGCTGACTGTGATGATCACTGCCATTAACGTCCAGAAAATCCCGAAGGCGCCCAAGGCCGGAATTGCCACAAAAATACCAATCAGGCAGAACACCACACCTACTCCCATGCCGAGCATCGAAGCACTTTTTCCCGGTTTTACTCTCACTCTTTTTTTCATATCCGCCCTCCGCTTCCGCTGTTTCGATTACTCTGTCAGCTTCATTATACCGTTTCGTCCGGCGCTTTACAATTATCAAAATCATGAAAATCCCATTACGGTTTTCTTACATTGCAGTCCC
>JAUNPZ010000099.1 GCA_030536455.1 Lachnospiraceae bacterium
CTCTGCGGAATCTCCCGGTCTTGATGTCCGTCTTGCCTCTCCGCTTAAATCCGCATTTCCTTCCTCTTAAATCCGCTTTCCTTCATCCGATTGCAAATCCGCTGGTCCGCCCGGATTCCGCCGCAGGCAGGCTCCCTGCTCCTCCAGCGTATCTCTCAGCCGCTGCACCTTCATCCTCCGCAGTTCCGTTTTCTCCTTCACGCAGAGGGCCGCAGCCGTTCCGGCCGCCTGACCGGTGGCAAAGCAGGGCGGCATCACCCGCACGGAAGCCTGCATCGCCCGGTCGGCGCTGATGGTTCTTCCGGCAGCCAGAACATTTTCCAGGTTTTTCGGGAGCAGACAGCGGTACGGAATACCATACGCCTCTCCCCTCCGGTATTTGGAGGTTTTATAAGTATCCTCCATTTGCGCCCGCTCCTCCATTCTGGCCGCGTGCATATCAATCGGATACGCATAATACGCAATGCTGTCCGCAAAATCTGCCCGGCTGGCGTAGTCCTCCGCCGTCAGGCAGTACTCTCCCAGGATGCGTCTGGATTCCCGGATGCCCATATTCGGACCGCTGGACGCCAGCACCGCATGCTCCGCTCCCGGCACGTATTCACGCAGAAACGCCATCAGCTCCGGAAGCTTCCGTCTGGCCTCCACCTCAGCCCTGGTCAAATCCCAGCCGTCTAACGGATTCATGCCGTACACATGACCGAAATTTAAAGAAGCCATGTTTTTTGCAATCAGCGCGATTCCGGCCACCTTTTCCTCGCCCTCCGGAAATCTTCCGTCCTTCCGTGCCCGTTCGGAGGCAATCCTTAAATTGCCGTTTTCTCCGGTTTCTCTGGCATATCTCATAAACCGGTCTGTATCAAAATTTCCGATTCGGAAGCAAAGGGTTCCCGCCTGCACGCCTCCGTTCTCATCACCGTATGTAAATGCTCCGCCAGCCATGGCAATTACATCCGCATCTCCGGTACAGTCGATGAAAAAGTCTGCTCCAATCTGCTCCATTCCGCCCTTGTGGAATACAGACAGGTTTTTCACCCGCCGACGTCCGCTTCCCCCGCAGGCTGCCGCACCTTCGCGGGCCGCTTCGTCCTCACAGGCCGCCTCTTCCCCGCACTCCTCCGTCTCACATCCGGTCACAACCGCATGCAGCAAAAGCTGGCAGCCGCTGTCTGCCACCATCCGGTCCAGTACCAGTTTCAGCGCTTCCGGGTCGATGGGGAGCCAGTCCGTTCCCTCGATCCGGTCCGGCTTCCGGTCATAGAAGGGACTTTCATAACTGATTTTCTTTAATGCCTCCAGAATCTCCATCCCGATTCCGCCAATCAAGGTGGTCTCTCCATCTGTAAACGGGCAGAATGCCGGAACTGACGCGCCGGTTGCCATGCCGCCCAGATATCCTTCCTTTTCAATCAATAAGGTCCGGCTTCCATTGCGGGCCGCCGCGATCGCCGCTGCCGCTCCGGCCGGGCCGCCGCCCGCAACTACTACATCAAAATGCTTCATAACGATTTCCTCTTCCTCCAGTCTCCCGTCCGCCGCATCACGCCCTCTGGCTCATAAACTTCATAAGCTTTGCAGGCCTGCGGGCCTGCGCGCGCTACATCGGCTCTTCGTTGATCAGAACCTTGTACTCCGTAGGCGTACATCCGTAAAACTTCTTAAAGCTGCTGGTAAAATACCGCTGGTTCTCATAGCCGCAGTTCTCCGCGATATCCTGTATCTTCATCGAAGTATTTTTCAGATACTCCCCCGCCTTCTCCATCCGCTTCCGGATCAGATACTCGTTAAAGCTCTCCCCGGTCACTTCCTTAAAAATCTGACGCAGATAGCTGACGCTGAAATGCACCTGCTCCGACGCCTTTTCGATGGAAAGGGAACGGTCGCTCAGCTGGTCCTCGATATAGCTCTGCACACGGCGGACTGCCACATCGGAGCGGCTGGCCACCAGGTTTTTCGACACCTTTTCACAGCATTCTCCGATAAAATGCTCCAGGAATTCCTGAATCTCCAGAAGGCTGATGGTCGCCATATGGCGGTTTAGCTCCGCCATCCGCTCGATTCCGATTCGTCCGAATCCATTCTTCTCCATGTCGTCCGCGATTCCGTAAACCAGCTCGCCCACCGACATCACGATATATTCGCTTCCCTTGCTGGAGATGGAGGCATACAGATGCATAAGCTGCCTTAACAGCTTGTGCCCCTCCTCCGCATTTCCGCTGCAGACCACACCCCGGATGCAGCTTTTCACATTCCGGATTCCGTTGGTGGCCTCCGCCTCATCTAACAGCTCCCGCCTGCGTTTTTCTCCGAAGATGCGGATTCTCTTTTCCGGATTCAGCGCATCCTTCCAGGTGGAAAGGGCATCCTCGCAGGAATTTTTAAGCTCCGGCAGCTTCCGGTACACCCGCCCCAGCGCGCAGTAGGATACGATATCATAATACTGCTCCAGACTGGCCGATATTTTTTCCATTCCGGCTACCACCAGCTTCTGGAACGCTTCCTTCTCCTCCATCTTTCCGCCAAAGCACAGCGCTGCCTTCTGCTTTTCCAGTCCGGCTCCGCAGAAATGAAGCGAATCTGCAAAATACCCGGTTTTGATCAGGTTTAAAAATTCCTCAAGCTGGTCCAATATCGTGAAATCCCAGGATGCGCCCTTTAGATTCAGCACACAGGTCAGATAACAGCTTTCCCTGGTCTGTGCCGGAAATTCCAGCTTTTCCACCTCCTCCACCGGAGGCAGTGCCCCGTTTAAGATGGATTTCAGGATGCGCTCCTGATTCATAAATTTGCTCCGGTCCACCTGGTCCATCAGCATCTGCATATTCTGCTTTAAAGAATTTTGATTATCCAGCTCATAAATTACTTTTTCCAGAACCTCATTCAGTTCTCTCGGCATAAAGGGCTTTAAAAGATAGTCATTTACCCCCATCCGAATGGCCTTTTTCGCATAATCAAACTCATCATACCCGCTGATGATAATGCTTTTCGTGTGAAATCCCTGCTCCTGAAGCCGCTCAATTAGCTCCAGCCCGTCCATAAACGGCATGGCGATATCCGTAATCAGGATATCCACCTGCTCCTTCTTGATTCGTTCCAGCGCCTCCTCCCCGTCTCCGGCGGTTCCCACCACCTGAATCGGAAGCTCCGAATACTGCAGGCTTTTTTCGATTAAATTCCGGACGAACGTCTCGTCATCTGCAATCAATACCCGGTACATCACTCCTCTTCCTCCCCCTGGTTAATCGGCACCGTCACCGTTGCCCTGGTATAGACCCCTTCCTCGCTCTCATAGGAAAGTCCATATCCATTTCCGTAATACAGCATAATTCGCTCATTTACATTATAAATGCCGTAGCCATCGCTGGTCTTGCGCTTCGCCGTCCTTAATCCTTCGTTTATCTGCTCCAGCTTCTCCGCCGGGATTCCGGCCCCGTCATCCCAGACATACAGACGCAGAATTTCCTGCTCTTCCTTCCGTTCCTCCGAAGCCGTCACCTCGATTCTTCCGCCGTTTTTCTTCGCCTTAATTCCATGGTAGATGGAATTTTCCACAAGGGGCTGCAGAATCAGCTTCAAAATCGGGAAGCTTAAGTACTCCTTCGGAATGGAAATCCGGTAATTCAGCTTATCCTGATAGCGGATGCCCTGGATATTCAGATAGCTTCTCACATGCTCCACCTCATCCGCAAGGGATATCACCTCTGCCCCCTTGCTGAGGCTGAGACGGAAGAACCTTCCCAGGGAGCTGGACATGAGGCTCACATCATCCAGCCCCTTATCCGCCACCTGCCAGGTGATGGCATTCAGCGTATTGTAAAGAAAATGCGGATTAATCTGCGCCTGAAGGGCCTTAAGCTCCGCCTTCCGCTTCTGCTTCTGCACCTCCTGCACCCGTTCCTTTTCAATCTGGAGCTGGCGGATATTCTCCTCCTGGGCCAGAATCAGCGTCTGAATCTTTCCCAGCATATAATTGAAGCTTCGGGAAAGGGTTCCGATTTCATCCTTATAAGGGTAGAAAAACCGCACGTTAAAATCTCCGTTCTGAACACAGAGCATCTGCTTTTCCAGACGGCTCAGGGAATTGGTGATATATTCGGAAATCCAGAGCACCAGCACGCTGCCGGCCAGCATGCAGGCCATGGCAATCTGGAAAATACTGCTCCGGAGCTCCTTTAAGCTCTCTAACAGTTCATTCTTTGATTTTAATCCGATAATCCTCCATTGGTTCAGCGGAATCACACGGCCTTCTGCCAGATATGCACTCGTTCCGTCATCCAGCTCCCCGCTGAATCTGGTTTCATCCGTATCCGTGCCGTCATTCTTCCACTTATCCAGGAATGCTTCCGTCTGTATGTCTTCCGGGCCGAAAATCTGGTTTCCCTCTGCATCAATCAATATAATTTCATCAAAAAAAGGAGACTGTCCGCTGACCAAGCCTTCCAGACGATGCACATCCAGCTGATAAACCATATACTGCCATTTAAGATTTCCATTTACCGTAAATTTTCTCACACAGGGAATCACCTTTTTCTCCCCCTGAAAAATCCGGTCCGTCATCGGCGGAAGCCATCGGACCGCTTTTTCCGTATCCCGGCTGTAGCAGTCCGCAAACACCGAATCCAAATCGACAGCCGACAGCTGCAGGCCATGAATATAGCCTTCAAAATTACCTACATCCGAATAAATGCAGGAAGAGGCCACCAGATATTCCCCCTGTTCAAAATTCTTCAGATAATCACTGATGATACTCTGCGCCGTTACCATATTTTTGATTGTCGGGTCTACCAGACAGCGGTAAAGGACCGTCGAAAAGGTATTGTTAATCAACATGGTTCTGGCCTGCCCGTCAATCATCCGCAGTCTCGCATCCAGCACCATCTCAAGCTGGGCCAGATTACTCTCCGCATTCTTCGAAAAGTTATCCGTTACATTCTTTGCCGAAAGATGGTAAAATGCAGTTCCGATTCCCAGACTCATTACAAGAAACACAACAACGAAAACACCGGTAATCTGATAGCGCAGCTTTAAATTTCGAATATGAAATTTCATAAGCACTCTTCTCCTAATACAGCCTGATATTCTGTGCAGCTTAAATCAAAAATTGAACGATTTTCACCTGCCCATCCCGCTCGGTAACCCGGATTTCAATCTGGTTCTCCTCCTGCTGAAAGGAAACCGCACAAATGTGAGCCTCTTCCTTCCAGCTTTCCACCACATGCGCGCAGACCGCCCTTCTTCCCTGACGGCGCTCCAGCAGGTAAGAAATCTCACCGGCGGACGGATTATCCGGGCCGGCCGCTGTGATGATAATCTGGCCATTCTTCATGCCATATACCGTGGTATATACCTCGCCATCCTGATAGGTTTTCCGATAACATCCCCCGGTCTCTGCCGGGCAGATCTGCCCATCGTGCAGATACTTGAACGGCTTCTTCTTAAAATATCCTTCCGGCAGGGCAGTTCGTTCCCCTGCATTCCCTTTCTCTTTTGCATCATTCAAAAGAGTTCCGGCAAAATGCATCACCCAGTCTGCCGTCAGACCCTCCGGCACATTCTCCGCCACAAAAACCTCTGCAAAGTAAGAATCCGTCCAGGCAAGCTTCCGCTTCATCGTAACCGGCCGGTAATTTTCCTCCGACCACTGAACGATGGTGAAGCTGTCCGGCATCTGAAAGGAAGCATCTGTCCAGTCTGCTTCCGCCTCCACATAAATCACGCCGTCCTTCTCCTCGTAACGGGTCAGACGTCCGTCTGCCGGCGCCTGGTTCTCTTCTCCGATCACCATGGTATTATGAGCGCCGGTATTTTTATAGTAATCATAATGCATCACGGCTCCGTATCCGGTAGTTCCAAGATCTCTGGAAACCGGCTTTCCATAGGCCTGATAGCTGATGCCGAGCCGGTCATAGTGGTCATGCTCGCCGCCGTAGCGGTCGTGCTTAAACAGCAGATACCGTCCGTCACTGCCTCTTAAGATGGTATGCCCCGGTTTTCCGATTTCCGTATGGTAATTTCCCGGCTCCCCGGAAACAGGCTCAATTATTTCCGCTCCATAGAGAAAGGCTTCCAGGTTGTCCCTGCTCCTGTCCTCATAATAGCTGTTCAGGATATAAGCCAGCTTCTCTCCCCCCAGCTCCCGATAAGGGAATTCGAAATCCTGCTTCATGTGAGCCGTTTGAACGTAAGTGGTGTCATTGATCATCGGAATCTGTTTACCCGCATCCAGATAATCATATACCATATCCATCATCTTCCGGTAGTTCGGGTGGTGGATATGGCTGTATTTCGTATGAAGAGCAAACTTTTCAAAATCAAAAAAGCTCTCCAGCGCATAAAAATGATAGCCGAAGGTGCCTTCAAACCACATCTTGTTATCCTGCATGCCATGCTCCAGCTGATACAAAATTCCATAATCATCATAAAGACCAGCATCGATCAGTTCCTGATTTTCAAACAGCATACCGATGATGGCAATGGCGGAGTTAATGATAACCTCATGATTATGAAGCTGTCTGTGGCGGTACTCCAGGAGAAAACGCGCTCCCGGAAGGAACATATTATCCCGGACCAGATTCTTCTCCTCCTCTGTCATACACTCAGACAGGATATCATAAGCTCTTGCCATGGTTCTCTGGAAATTCGCCTCATCCAGAGTCTGTGCGCCTACACGGCCCGGACCATTGTAAGGAATGTTTCCATGAATCTCATAATCCGGATAATGCGCCGCATATTCCATCATGATTTCAATGGCTTTCCTCGCATACGCCTCCTCACCGGCTGCCAGCCAGATAATGGCCATGCGGAAGATAGAGTTATAATTGCTCTGATTAATATTGCCCCACCAGGAGCTGTCATAGGGCTCCCCGGAAAAAGTCTTCCCGCAGCTTGGGCAGGTATGAAGATGGGCGCTGTTCCGGTCTATGGTAAGCTTTACCGAGCAGTCCGGGCAGTAAAAGAACTGGCTCCAGTTGGCGATTCCAGTTTTTGGAACCAGAATCTTTCCCAGGAAAACCTCGGATGCATCCTCCTTCAGCTTCTGAATCGTCTCCTTATACTGACCGCTTTTTTCTCTCAGGCGTTCCACTTCTTCTCTCGTAAACTGAATCATACGTTGTCATTTTCCCCTTTCGCAAACGTGTATCCGCCGGATATACCGGCCTTATGTATTCCATCCTTACAATCGAAAAAATAGCCGGGCAGAATCTGCCCGGCCGCAAAAAGCAAGGATGTTTTAACCCTTAACAGCTCCAGCAGTAAGTCCTGCGATAAACTGCTTATTTGCAAACATATATACAATTAAGATCGGGATGATCGCGATGGATGCGCCAGCCAGCATGATATGCCACTCAGCAGCTGCATTTACCGAGTACTTTAACTGTACAACCGCTACCGTCAAAGTCTTTAAGGCCGGATTGGTAACTGTCATAACCAGACCGGTAATATAATCGTTCCATGCATTGCGGAAAGAGAATAATGCGACAACGGATAAGATCGGTTTGGTCAGCGGCAGGATTACTTTATAGTATACCTGATAAATGTTGCATCCGTCAATAATTGCCGCTTCATCCAGTTCCTTCGGAATCGCCTTGGTAAAGCCCATAACCAGGAACACATTGGTTGCCTGTCCGCCGGTCAGGGCGATGATCAGCGCGATCGGAGTTTTGTGCAGTCCCAGACCATGCATCACCTGATACAGCGGATACAGGGTGATGGAACCCAGGGACACGAACATCATGGACATGTAGAGTGCCATCAGAATCTTCTTTCCGGCAAACTCTCTTCTCGCCAGAATAAAGCCGGCCAGAGAAGTGGTCACAACCGCCAGAACGGTAACGGAAACGCCCACCAGAATGCTGTTCTGCGCATACTGCAGGAAATCGGCTCCCACAAAAGCCTGATAATAGTTTTCAAAATGCCACTCTTCCGGGAAAAAGCTTCCGCCCAGGGTCAGCTCCGCATTCGTCTTTAAGGAACCGAGAATGGTGTAAATAATCGGATACAGCGTAAAGATTACCATAATTCCAAGGAATATCCATCTGCTGATTTCCAGAAGCGCCTTCTTGCCAGTCATATGGGTTCCGGAATTTTTGTTGTTTTTCGAATTTGACATATGTACCTCCTGCATTAATAGACGTCATCTAATTTCTTAGACAGCTTCAGATAAACAACGGTTACCACTCCGGCAATGACAGCCGTCACCACGCTCAGCGCCGCGCCGTAGCCATACTGCGGAACAACGGATTCGGTTGCGGAAACCGGGAAGAAATAGCGGTAAGCATAAAGAGAAGATACCATTGTTGCATTGTTCGGGCCGCCCTCTGTTAATACCATTACATTGGAGATATCATGGAAGGCCGAGGTGATTGCAAGCATTAAGATAATCTTTAAAATCGGTCCAAGCATCGGCACGATGATATACCAGATGGTCTGCAGACGGTTTGCGCCGTCAATCCGCGCGCTTTCAATCGCATCGCTGGATACCTGCTGGATACCGGCAATGAAGTAAACCATATAGTTGCCCACGCCGCCCCATACAGCCGTCAGGATCAAGGTCTTCATCGCATGTTTCTTGCCCAGCCAGTTGATGGGAGCGCTGATGATATTCGCCTCCATAAGGTACTTATTGATCTCGCCGTTGTAGGCATTGAACAGCAGGTAGAATACCAGACCCATAACCGCGGAACTCATGATGGTTGGGAGAAACATGATGCTCTGCAGCGCGCCGTTTCCGCGTTTCTGCTCGTTTAACAGAAAAGCCAGAACGAATGCCAGCGGAATAATGATTAACACCTTGCCAAATCCGTAGGTAAAGGTATGAACCATACTTTCCCAGTAAACCTTGTCGCGGAATACTCTGGCCAGGTTCTCCAGGCCGATAAATCTCGGCGCGCCGGTTCCGAAACCGCCGTACTGATAAAATACATATTTTAATGCCCAGCATACCGGATATACGGAACATCCGATAAATAAAATCAGATTCGGAATCAGGAAGGAATAGGCTTCCAGAGTTCTTTTGATGCCGCCCTTCTTCTTTCCTGTAGATTTTCCAGTATTTTTCATATTCTACATTCCTTTCTTTCCTGTTTTTCCGCCGCAAGGCAGAAAAAGGGAGCTGTGTGTTCACAGCTCCCTATAAATTGCTTCTTATAGCTTACTGCAGAGTTGGGTTCTTCGGATCGTAGTTATCAATTTTAACTTCCCATCCGGTACCATTTGCAATTGCATCCTGATAAGCCTTGTTGTAACGATCAGTTAAATCCTTCAGAGTCGAATCAATATCTGCTCCGCCGTAGTAGATGGACTCTATGGTCTTGAAGATATCCTCGCCTTCTACAATCATGCCTGCTGCAAATGCAGTATGAGGTGGCTTTGGAAGAATTGCATCATACTCCGGATTGATACGCAGCCATTCCTTTGTGGCAAAATCTTCACTTGGGTTCGCCTTGTCGATAACATCCTGCAGAATGCTTACGCCAAATCCGCCTTCATAATATCCAACCAGATACTCTTCCGTGGTAAAGATGTCCTTGTATACGTTGAATGCCTTCTCCAGATTTGCACTGTTTGCATTGAACATGTATGCAGAGGTTCCATCATAGTACTGTTTGCCGGAAATCTTGCCGCCAACCGTCGGAATCGGAGCGCAGCCCCATTTCTCGGAATCCATCGGGAACTGGTTTGCGTAAACGCCTGGCTCTGCATGAGAGTAAGACATGTACATACCAATCTTGCCTGCTGCGAACTGGGTTCTTAAAGGGTCGATATCCAGAGATTCACAGCCTGGGAACGCAACATCCTCAGATAACAGCTCGGTCCACAGCTTTATTGCATCTGCATAAGCGCTGAAGTCATATTCGCCCTTTGCAAAATCAAATCCATCCTTTAAACCGGTTTCTGCCTGAAGGCCAATCATCAGGGAACGGTTTAAGCCGGAGCTTGCGCTCTTCATATTCTCAGCAAATCCGTAGATTCCTTCGCCCTTTAACTGGTCGGTGATCAGCTTTGCATCCTCAACCATCTCTTCCATGGATTCCGGAGCCTTCTCGATGCCGACACGGTCAAAAATCTCCTTGTTGTAGAACAGACGGCAGGTGGTACCGGTTGTTGGGATGAAGTATAACTTTCCGTCCAGCTCATTGTAGCCAGGAACGATAACGTCCTTAAATCTTGCCTTCATATCATCATCCATGAACTGATACATATCAGCCCACTGGCCGTTTCCTACATACTTGTCAAATGCCTGGTTCTGGAATACCATGATGTCCGGAAGCTCATTGTTCTGCACTGCCATATCGATTGCCTGTGCGTAGTTATCTGTATATAAGGTATATACGACTTCGATGTTGTCGGTGTTGGTCTTGTTGTACTCGTCAATCTTGCCCTGAACGTAGGTCGCGTCGTGACGGTCCTTGGACCAGATGTTGATGACGGTCTTCTCACCATCGGCTGCCGGTGCTGCGGCTTCTGCCTTGGTCTCTCCTCCCTGGGCTGCTGCGGTGGTCTCAGTCTTTGCTGCTGCGGTGGTCTCTGCCGGCTTGTCGGAAGAGCATCCGGCTAATGCAGATGCTGCCATCATGGAAGCCATCATAAGAGCAGTTGCTTTTTTCATGTTTTTCATAAGTGTTCCCTCCGTTAAATTTTATGCCCTAATTATATCCACAAAAGCACGATTGGTAAATCCAAGAAATTAGGTTAATATGTATAAAATTTAATGTTTCAAATCTGAGGTTTCTTGTTCAATATTTTACTTTTTCA
>JAUNPZ010000100.1 GCA_030536455.1 Lachnospiraceae bacterium
TCATGGACCAGCTCTGCAATCTCATTGGTCTTCATGCCTGCATATTCCTCCGGATAAATCGGCTTCAGATAATGAACCTGTACCGTTTCTTTTTTTATCGAATTGATATCAAAGGGGCGGTAGCAGTCCTTTAATGCCACCGGGACGATGGGGCATTTTGCATTTACCGCGCTTTTAAAGGTGCCGCCCTTGAATGGAAGAAGCTCATTCCCCTTCCGGCTGCGGGTTCCTTCCGGGAAAATGACAAAATTTCTTCCGGCCTTTACTTCCGCAGTCACCTGCTTAATCACTTCCATGGATGCGCGCAGGTCGCTCCGGTCGATTCCGATTCCACGAATCAGCGCCACCACCTGTTTTACCAGCGGCCAGCTTAAGGCTTCTTTCTTTATCACGACGCCAAATGGCTTCGGACAGGTTTCCATAAGAGCCAGCGAATCGTAAAGCCCCTGGTGATTTGGAAACAAAATAAATCCATTCTTTTCCGGAATATTTTCCACGCCAAAGCACAGGACCTTGACCCGGCCGGTCCGGTTCACCTCGGTTACCAGGCGGCTTAAATAGCGATACCGCTCCTCCTCCGTGTGGGTATCCTCTGCCCGGCCCAGCCGGCAGACACGGTAAAACCAAAATGGGGCGCGATAGAAATTCCGCATGACCATATAAGCAATCCGATTCATTTTCTTCTTATCCTCCTGTATTTTCATGAAAACAAAAGGAGGCCGCCAGGCATCCTTCCGGCATCTCCTCCTTCTGTTCCTCTTTCCTGCTGAAGCAGAAATTTATCATTCGTTTACGTCATTTTCCTCAGAAGCTGCATCTTCGAAGGCGGTATCCGCCTCCTCGTCCTCCTTGGACGCGCTTTCCCTTACCTTGGCGATGCTGGCTACCCGCACATCGGAATCGGCGTCTACATTCATTAATTTTACGCCTGAGGTGTTTCGTCCGATGATGCTGATATCGCTGACTGCCATGCGGATGATGATGCCCTCGTTGGTAATCAGCATCACCTCTCTGTGGTCGTCCACCAGCTTGGCGCCGATCAGATATCCGGTCTTATCGGTTACTTTATAGCAGAGAACGCCCTTGCCGCCTCTGAACTGCGGCTTAAACTCACTGATTAAAGTCCGCTTTCCGTAGCCCTTTTCCGAAGCTGCCAGCAGGCACTCGCCCTGGCTGGCGGTCTGCATGCCGATAATCTCATCATCCTCGTCAAATTTCATGCCGATTACGCCCATGGAAACACGGCCGGTCACACGGGCGTCCGTTTCATGGAAACGGATACACATGCCCTTTCTGGTTACCAGGAAGATATCTTCGGTGTCATCGGTGCTCTTAACCTCAATCAGCTCGTCATCGTCTCGCAGCAGAATGGCCTGGAGTCCGCTCTTTCGTACATTGGCGTACTCGCCCATCGGGGTCTTCTTGATCATACCCTTCTTGGTGGCCATAACCAGGAATTTCTCGTCATTGTACTCCTTCATCGGGATAATGGCGGTAATCCGCTCACCCGGCATCATCTGCAGCAGGTTTACGATGGCGGTTCCTCTGGCCGTCCGGCTGGCCTCCGGAATCTCGTAGGCCTTCAGACGGTACACCCGTCCGGTATTGGTAAAGAACATCACATAATGATGGTTGGTGGTCATAAACAGGTCCTCGATATAATCCTCCTCGATGGTCTGCATGCCCTTGATGCCCTTGCCGCCCCGGTTCTGGGCCTTAAAGTTATCAATATCCATCCGCTTGATGTAGCCTAAATTGGTCATGGCAATCACGGTATCGTCATCCGGAATCAGGTCCTCCATAGACATATCGTAATCATAGCCGATGCTGGTGCGGCGGTCATCTCCGTATTTGTCCGAAATGACCTGGATTTCCTCCTTAATCACACATAACAGCTTCTTCTCGTCTGCCAGGATGGCCTTCAATTCTGCAATTCTTGCCTCCAGCTCCTTATATTCATTTTCAAGCTTCTCCCGCTCCAGACCGGTCAGCGCGCGCAGACGCATGTCCACGATGGCCTGGGCCTGCGGGTCCGTCAGCTCAAAACGGTCAATCAGGCGCTGCTTTGCCTCTGCCACATTGGCCGAGCTGCGGATGATGTGAATGACTTCATCGATGTAATCCAGAGCCTTTAATAAGCCCTCTAAAATATGCGCCCGCTCCTCTGCCTTGTTTAAGTCATAGCGGGTCCGTCTGGTCACAACCTCTTCCTGATGCTTTAAATAGAACTCCAGCATCTGCAGCAGGTTTAATACACGCGGCTGATTGTTCACCAGGGACAGCATGATTACGCCGAAGGTATCCTGAAGCTGGGTATGCTTATATAACTGGTTTAACAGCACATTGGCATTCACATCCCGGCGCAGGTCGATGCAGATCCGCATGCCTTCCCGGTTGGACTCGTCGCGGATATCGGTGATTCCGTCAATCTTTTTGTCCTTAACCAGTTCTACAATCTTCTCAATCAATCTGGCCTTGTTCACCAGATACGGGATTTCGGTTACGATGATCCGGTTTTTGCCGTTGGGAAGAGACTCAATGTTGGTGACAGCCCGCACCTTAATCTTGCCCCGTCCGGTCCGGTAGGCCTCCTCGATGCCGGAATGCCCCATGATGGTGGCGCCGGTGGGGAAATCCGGTCCCTTAATGATACCCATGATCTCTTCCAGGTCCGTCTCCCGGTCCTCCAGTACCCGGTTGTCGATAATCTTTATAACGGCTGCGATTACCTCACGCAGGTTATGAGGCGGGATATTGGTCGCCATGCCTACCGCGATTCCGGAGGTGCCGTTGCATAACAGGTTGGGGAATCTTGCCGGAAGAACCACCGGCTCCCGCTCCGTCTCATCAAAGTTTGGCACGAAGTCTACGGTGTCTTTATTGATGTCAGACAGCATCTCCATGGAAATCTTACTTAAACGTGCCTCCGTATATCGCATGGCAGCCGCTCCGTCTCCGTCGATGGAGCCGAAGTTTCCATGTCCGTCCACCAGCATATACCGGGTGGACCACTTCTGAGCCATATTTACCAGCGCGCCGTAAATGGAGCTGTCGCCATGAGGATGATATTTACCCATGGTATCGCCGACGATACGGGCACATTTTCTGTGAGGTTTGTCCGGACCGTTGTTTAATTCAATCATGGAAAACAGAACACGCCTCTGAACCGGCTTCAAGCCGTCCCGCACATCCGGCAGCGCTCTGGATGCGATTACGCTCATGGCGTAGTCGATATAAAACTTTTCCATGGTTTTTTTCAGGTCTTTTTCATGGACTTTATCAAATACATTTGGTTCCATCTATTCTCCTCCAAGTCAGAACAGTCGCTGACCTTTCTTTTCTGTTAAATATCCAGAGTGCCGTACTTGGCATTCGCCTCGATAAACTCACGTCTCGGCTCTACCTGGTCGCCCATCAGGGTGGTAAAGGTTAAGTCAAGCTCGGAGGTGGTCTCCTCATCCATGGTCACACGCAGAAGCACACGGCGCTCCGGGTCCATGGTGGTCTCCCAAAGCTGCTCCGCGTCCATCTCGCCCAGACCCTTGTACCGCTGGATCTTGTTGCTGTTGTCGCGTCCCACCTCTGCAAGAATCGCATTCAGCTCATCGTCACTGTAGGCGTACCATATCCGCTTGTTCTTTTCCAGCTTGTATAACGGGGGCTGCGCCAGGTACACATAGCCCTGCTTGATCAACTCCGGCATGAACCGGTAAATGAAGGTAAGAAGCAGGGTGCTGATATGGGCGCCGTCCACATCCGCATCGGTCATCAGGATAATCTTGTGATAGCGGAGCTTGCTGATATCAAAGTCGTCGTGGATGCCGGTGCCGAACGCGGTGATCATGGCCTTGATTTCTGCATTGGCATAAATCTTATCCAGTCTTGCCTTCTCCACATTTAAAATCTTGCCTCGAAGCGGCAGAATGGCCTGGTTGGATTTATTTCTCGCATCCTTTGCGGAGCCGCCTGCGGAATCTCCCTCTACGATGTAGATTTCACAGTTTACCGGGTCCTTATCGGAGCAGTCTGCCAGCTTTCCGGGAAGCGCCATGCCGTCTAAGGCCGTCTTTCTTCTGGTTAAATCTCTCGCCTTTCTGGCTGCCGCTCTGGCACGCTGGGCCAGGATGGACTTTTCGCACATCGCCTTGGCAACAGACGGGTTCTGCTCCAGGAAATAGGTGAGCTGCTCGCTTACAATGGCGTCCACCGCTCCTCTGGCCTCGCTGTTTCCCAGCTTCTGCTTCGTCTGTCCCTCAAACTGAGGCTCCCCGATCTTCACGCTGATGATGGCGGTCAGGCCTTCCCGGATATCTTCTCCGGCAAGGTTGGCCTCGCTGTCCTTTAACAGCTTGTTCTTTCTTGCGTAATCATTAAAAGTCTTGGTTAATGCATTCTTAAAGCCTGCCAGGTGGGTTCCGCCCTCCGGCGTGTTGATGTTATTCACGAAGGAGTAGACATTTTCCGTGTAGGAATCATTATGCTGCATGGAAACCTCCACATATACGCCGTCCTTCGTTCCCTCACAGTACACCACCTGGTCGTATAACGGGGTCTTTCCCTTATTCAGGTAGGTAACGAATTCCCGGATGCCGCCTTCATAGTGGAAGGTCTTCTCGATTTTCTCCTCCCGGTCGTCCCGAAGGATAATCTTTAAATCCTTGGTCAGAAAAGCGGTCTCTCTCAGACGGATTTTCAGGGTATCATAATCGAATACCGTCTCTTCAAAAATCTCCTTATCCGGAAGGAAGCTGACCGTGGTTCCGTGCTGCTCCATCGGACAGTCGCCGATTACCTTCAGCGGCCCCTCTGCCTTTCCTCTCGCATAGCGCTGATAATAAATCTTTCCTTCTTTGTAGATTTTAACCTCCAGCCACTCAGACAGGGCATTCACTACCGAGGCGCCTACGCCGTGAAGACCGCCGGAAACCTTATATCCCCCGCCGCCGAACTTACCGCCGGCATGCAGAATCGTAAATACAACCTCTACTGCAGACTTTCCGGCCTTCTTCTGAATATCAACCGGGATTCCTCGTCCGTCATCTACGACCGTGATGGAATTATCCGCATTTATGGTCACATCAATGATGTCGCAGAATCCGGCCAGAGCCTCATCTACTGCATTATCTACAATCTCATATACCAGATGATGAAGGCCGCGGACGGAAGTACTGCCGATATACATACCGGGCCGCTTCCGGACTGCCTCCAGCCCCTCCAATATCTGGATTTGATCTGCTCCATATTCAGTACCCATATTGTTCCTCCTAACAGTTAGTTTTCCTTATGGACCGTTCCCTCTATGACCTTGAAAATCCGGTCAAGCGGAAAACGGTGTCCTACGAATTCGTCCAGACCGGTACAGGTGATCATCGTCTGGATATGTTGAATGCTGTTTAACAGATGATTCTGCCGGCTGGAATCCAGCTCCGACAGCACATCATCCAGCAAAAGAATGGGATAGTCGTGAATCAGCCGCTTCACCAGCTCAATCTCCGACAGCTTCAGAGATAAGGCCGCCGAGCGCTGCTGCCCCTGGGAGCCATACCTGCGGATGTCAATCCCATTAATCGAAAAGCTCATGTCATCCCGGTGCGGCCCGGTCAGCGTGGTTTTCTGCTTCCGGTCCTGCTCCCGGCCTTTCTTTAAGGCTGCCGCAAATGTCGCCTCGTCAACATTCGGCTCATAATAAAGCGTCAGCGTCTCCTTCTTTCCGGTCAGGTTCCCGTGGATTTCCCCGATGATGTCATTTAACTGCCCGATGAACTGACGGCGGTAGCCCATCACCTGGATCCCGTAAGCCACGAGCTGCTCGTCCCACACATCCAGCGTCGGCTCATACTCCGGATGCACATATAAATCCTTTAACAGCTTATTCCGCTGCACCACGATTTTGTTGTAATTGACCAGCGCATGGACATAAAGCTTATTGACCTGGCAAAGCTCCAGGTCAATAAAGCGCCGCCGCTCGGCCGGACCGTTTTTTATGATATTCAAATCCTCCGGAGAGAAGAATACCACGTTCGCAATCCCGAACAGCTCGCTGGCTTTATGAATGGGAATGCCGTTGATGGCGATTCCCTTGGTTTTGTTCTTCTTTAAGTGCATATCAATCCGGTAAGGCACGTTATCCTTCCGGACCTGAAGCTTTATGTGCGATTCATCCTGGTCGAACTGAATCATCTCCCGGTCTCTGGAGGCCCGGTGGGACTTGGTGGTACAGCACACATAGACAGCTTCCAGCACATTGGTCTTTCCCTGTGCATTGTCCCCGTAGAAAATATTCGTTCCGGGGTCAAAGGAAATCTCCAGAGCTTCATAATTCCGGTAATGCACAAGCTCCATGGACTCTAATATCATCTGATGCCCGTTCCTTACTTTACGATTTTGATGGTCTGGCCTTCAAACACAACCTCGTCTCCATCCACAAGCTTCTTTCCTCTCTGAGTGGCCACCTGGCCGTTTACCTTCACCAGGCCGTCCTCGATGGCATACTTGGCATCCACGCCGGATTCCACAAGGCCGGCTGCCTTTAATGCCTGGCCAAGCTTGATATAATCCTCTCTTAACTTGATGGTTTCCATAACTGTAATCATCCTGCTTTCTTTCTGATTATGCATATTTATGCATCATTTATTCATCTTCTACATCGTCCTGTATATCAATGTATTTTTATACAGAAGCCGCATTAAAGTTTACCGGCAGTATCAGATAGATGTACTTTCCGTCGTCATCCTTGATAAAGCAGGGGGATTTCGGATTCATCATATACAGAGTAATCTCTTCATCATCAATCACCCGGAGCGCGTCGATCAGGAACTTGGGATTGAAGCCAATCATGATGTCTTTTCCGGTTTTATGAATGATAATTTCCGCATTCATGGAGCCGAAGGTTGAATTCAGCTTAAGCTGCATGGAATTATCTGTAATATTCAGGATTAATGGCTTTTTGTCATTCTCCCTTACCAGAATCGTAGCACGTTCGATGCAGTCTAAAAATTCCTTTTTCTTTACGGTCAGCTTGGTTTCATAATCGCTGGAAAGCATCTGGCTGATTCGGAAATATTCGCCTTCAATTAAGCGGGACACCACGATGGTGTTGTCAAACTCAAATAAAATATGGTTCTGACTGAAGAAAATCTGAACCTCGCTTTCATTATCTCCGTTTAAAATCTTGCTGATTTCGCTTAATGTCTTTCCGGGAACAATCACCTTGCTGTTTTCATAAGATTCCTTTAAGAAGATTTTCCGGATGGAGATACGGTGTCCGTCTAAGGAAACCACCTTCAATTCATTATCTGCCACCTCGAACAGCTCGCCGGTCATCATTTTGTTGCTGTCATTGGGTGAAATGGAAAATAATGTCTGACGAATTACTTCTTTTAAGGTAAATTGTGATAAAACAATGGATTTATCCTTTTCAATATAAGGAAGATAGGAGAATTCTTCTCCGTCTTTTCCCTGAATTTTGAATACCGAGTTCTCACTGGAGATGGTGGTGTTCAGCATAGCGTCGGATTCGATGGTGATGATGGCGTCCGGAGCAGCCAGTTTTCGGATGATTTCAGAAAAAAGCTTGGCATCCAGGGCAATTTTTCCTCTTTCTAAGATGGAACCCTCCACGGTGGTTTCAATTCCTAACTCCATATCATTGCCTGTCAGCTTAATTTCACTTCCGGAAGCATCGATCAGGATGCATTCCAGAATGGACATGGTGGTTTTAGAAGGAACTGCCTTCAGTACAATATTGATGCCGTTTAACAGGGCGTCTTTTTGAAATGTCAGTTTCATTGTTGATAAGTCCTTTCCTTCGAGAAAAATAAAAAGTAATGAAATAGATAAGAGCTTTCCGTAGTAACAGCCGTAGGGGCTGTGGGTTTGTGCAAAACCACAAAAAGCCCTGAAAACAACAGGAAAACCAGGTTTTATAAGGCTGTGGAAAACTCTGAAAATTTTGAGAATGAATCAGAAGGTTTTCCACAGGGCAAAAAAGGGCAGGGACCCTCATCTGGTTTTCCACAATATATTCACAGCCAATTCACAGCGGAATGTGGATTATATGTGAAGCTTACTGGGGGCTGATCTTTTTCTTTAAAATCTCCATGGTGCCGCGGAGGGAATCATTCTTTTCCAGCTCATTGGCAATTTTTTCTGCGCCATGGATGATGGTGGTATGGTCGCGGCCTCCCATATATTTTCCGATGGTCTGCAGCGGCGCATCGGTCATATTCCGGCAGAGGTACATGACAATCTGGCGGGGCGTGACGATTTCCCGGTTCCGCTTCTGGGATGCGATGTCCAGCGGAGTGATTCCGAAGTGGTCGCATACAATCTGAATGATGGATTCCGGGGTGACTTCCTTGGAAGCATTTGGAGAAATCAGGTCCTTTAAGGCTTCCTCAGCCAGTTCGATGGTGATTTCCCGGTTGGTTCCCAGCTTGGAAAGAGCCACGATCTTGGTGAGCGCGCCCTCCAGCTCACGGATGTTGGATTTTACATGGGTGGCTATGTACTTGATTACTTCATTATCAATGTTATAGCCCTCCATCTCTTCCTTTTTGCGAAGAATCGCCATACGGGTTTCGTAGTCCGGGGACTGGATGTCTACGGTCAGACCCCATTCGAAACGGGAACGAAGGCGCTCTTCCAGGGTTTCAATTTCTTTCGGCGGTTTATCCGAGGAGATGATAATCTGTTTTTTCGCTTCGTAGAGAGTATTAAAGGTATGGAAAAATTCCTCCTGGGTACTTTCCTTACCGATGATAAACTGAATATCATCGATTAACAAAACATCGTTATTCCGGTATTTTTCACGGAATTCGGTGGTGGAGGTGTTATTTTTGTTACGGATGGCGTCAATCAGCTCATTGGTAAATTTCTCGGAGGTCACATATAAAATCTTGGCCTTCGGATTATTCTTTAATATGAAATGAGCGATGGAATGCATCAGGTGCGTCTTTCCCAGTCCCACGCCTCCGTAGATAAAAAGCGGATTGTAAACCTCGCCCGGAGATTCCGCAACCGCCAGGGATGCAGCATGGGCCAGGTTGTTGTTGGCGCCGACTACAAAGGTATCGAAGGTGTATTTTGGATTCAGGTTTGCATTCTGCAGGATCTCCGGGCTGACCACCGGCTTTGGCGCATCGGCGCTGCGCTTTGGTTTTTCGGAGGAATCCTTTTTTTCGGCCTCTTCCTTGGAGATAAACTCCACTTCACAGTCGATGCCGGTCTTTTCTTCGATGGCAACTTTTAAAACAAAGCCGTACTTCTTCTTAATATATGCAATCATCGTACTGTCAGGGGCGACAATGACAACCTTATTCCCTTCCATATGATGAATCTGAAGGGGAAGAAGCCAGGTGCGGAAGGAGACATCCATGATGTCGTGCTCTTCCTTTAAGTAAATTAATATGTCATCCCAGTTTTCTCTTAATTTATCAATCATAACTATCTCCTTAAAGCGTAGAAAAACCCAATCTAACTTTCATTGTACCTTAATTATGAACATTTTTCAATGCAAATAGCAAAAAATCTGTGGATAACTTTGTGTAAAGCAGGTGGGAAGACGGTTTATCCACTGTGGACAGCGGGTTTGTCCACAAAATCAGGAGAAGTGAGGAAAAAAGTTATAAACAGCCAAAATTCTCTGAATTTATGGGGATTTGCGGGAATTCGTGGGGAAAGAATGTGGATTTATCCACAGTTATCCACAAGTTATTCACAGTTTGTGGATAAAGTTATGTAACCTGTGAAGTTATTCACAAAGAATGGGCCGGAAAATTGTATAAAAAAAAGAAATTGACGGGGGATGGCTCTCTTTATATAATGTACTGGTAACATGCATTGTATCTTTGAAAAGAACAGTAGCAGGAGGAAGAAAAAATGAATAAGAAGAAAAAAGACACCCGTTGGCTGACCAGTGTTGCACTGATGGCTGCAATCGTAATCCTTTTGGCGAACACGCCTTTAGGTATGATTCAGCTTCCGATCATAAAGGCAACAACTGTTCATATCCCCGTTATCCTGGGAGCGGTTCTGTTAGGGCCGATGGCAGGAGCAATCTTGGGCGGAGTATTTGGTATCTGTTCGTTAATCAGCAATACCATGGCGCCGACCCTGCTCTCCTTTGCATTCTCTCCATTTATGAGCACAACCGGACTCCTCGGAGCCGTAAAAGCGATATGGATTTCAGTAGGATGCAGAATTTTAATCGGCGTAGTATCGGGATGGTTCTGGATTTTGATGAAAAAAGTGAAGGTAAATTCCATCATTGCGCTGCCGGTTACCGGATTTATCGGAGCGATGACCAATACGGTATGCGTGATGGGAAGCATCTATTTCCTTCTGGCGAGGGAATACGCGGCGGCAAAGAGCGTGGCGGTGGACGCGGTATGGGGCCTGGTGATGGGAACCGTAACGGCATCCGGAATCCCGGAGGCGATTGCGGCGGCTGTTTTAACAGGCGTAATCGGGAAAGTGATGCTCCGGTTTGTAAAATAATTTTTTTATAGAAAATGCTTGACGAACCCTGATGGATTCTATATAATTGAGAAGATGTTTAATTAAAGTTAAAATAGTCGGAATATGTGTATTCATATTTTATGTGATAATCAGAGGAGGTGTACCGAATTATGAAGATGACTTTCCAGCCAAAGACCAGACAGAGAGCTAAGGTTCATGGTTTCAGAGCAAGAATGAGCAGTGCAGGCGGAAGAAAAGTTTTAGCTGCCAGAAGAGCAAAAGGAAGA
>JAUNPZ010000101.1 GCA_030536455.1 Lachnospiraceae bacterium
CCCAGTGTCCGCGGCCCGCCTTGCCGAAGTCATGGCGTCTGCTTCCGGCGTTGGGGAAACCGGAGCCTCATTCGTATTCTGCGTCATTTGTTCCTTCATCAGTTATTACCTCCCGGACCTTGTGGAATGATAGTGACATGGCTGGAGGGCGGGGCGCTTTCGCTGGGGAATGCGCCGGGGCCTGCGGAATAATCCGGCTCCGTCTCCGGCTGGGTCTGTCTGGCGGCCTCCTCTGCGGCTCTGGAAGCTTCCGCGGCTGCAGCCTGGGCCGCTGCCTCCTGCTGCTGTCTGGCAGCCTCTTCTGCGGCGGCGCGCTGTCTGGCGGCTTCTTCCTCTGCCGCCTTCTGTCTGGCGTAAGCCTCGATGGCAGGACCTCTGGCGGAAAGCTCCGGCTGGAAGGTTTCATATCGTGCTTCAATCCGTTCCAAAAGCTTCTGCCGTTCTTCATTTTCATCCATAACGCTGAGTTTTAAAATCATATTCTGATAGGTTTCCCGCACCCAGTAGCCGTCTGCCGCGCTGTTGATTTCCTTCTTCTCGAATTCCGCCAGCGTGCTTTTCAGCTCGGCCAGCCGCGCCTTCTGGTCCTTTTCATGCTCGGCCTGGATAGCCCGGAGCTGGGAGGTGGTGCTGAAATAGTCGGTGATCCCATTGTCCGGGTCGGTTCGTTTTTCTACCGTGACCGGAGTTTCCCAGTCCAGCGGCTCCAGCCCTTCGTGGATGGTATTCATTACATTTTTCCATATCTTTCCGGCGTAAGTGCTTCCGTAGACGCCGGGCATGGCTCTTGGCGTGTCATAGCCCACCCAGACGGCTGTGGTGTAATACCGGGTATAACCGCAGAACCAGGTGTCCTTGCTGCTGTTGGTGGTTCCCGTCTTTCCGGCGCAGGGCATGCCGTCTGCCAGGGAGAGGCCGCGTCCGGTTCCGTAGGGCGAGGTCATGGTTCCCTTTAAGATGTCGGTAAGCATGTAGGCAGAGTCCTCCAGATAAACCTGTTTGGTGGAGGGGCGGTGGTTCTTGGTCAGCTCGCCCTTCTGCTCATGTACGATTTTTTGGATGCAGGTACGGTCGTTGTACACGCCGTAATTGGCCAGGGTGCTGAAGCCCTTGGCCATATCCACCACACGGACGCCGTTGGTAAAGCCGCCGATGCTTAAGGAAGGGATTCCGCTGTTGTCGATGAAGCTTAATTTCTGAAATTCCATCTCGCTTAAATAATTCAGGCCGGTGTGAACGCCGATGTCCTCCAGGACCTGCCAGGCTACGGTATTCAGGCTACGGTTCAATGCCTCACGGATGGTGACGCTGCCGAAGTAGCTGCCGCCGCTGTTGGAGGGGCCGTCCTCCCATTTGTGGTCATCCACCATGCGGGACGGATAATATTCTCCGGTGTCAAATGCGGGGCCGTAGTCAATCAGCGGCTTGATGGTGCTTCCCGGCTGGCGGGCGCTTAAATAGGCCCGGTTGAACTGGTCTTCGGTGCCGCGGCCGCCTACGATGGCGGTTACATAATTGCTCCGGTTGTCCACGATGACCGCAGCGCCCTGAAGGGCGAACTTGCCGCTGTCCTGAAGCTCCGTAAAGGAGGAGAGTCCCAGGTCGATGGCCTCCTGAAGGGCATTCTGCTGGTCCTCATCCAGCGAGGTGTAGATTTTGTAGCCGCCGGCACGGATGTCGTCGTTTTTCTGTCCGTAGATTTCGGAGTACTGCTCCTGATAGGCGTCAAAATCAGCTTTATCCTGGAACAGATAACGGAATGGAAAATTGTCGATGCGCATCAGCTCCAGGGCGGCGCAGTGGATGGCGTAGCTGGTCTGATAGCTTTCATCGGTTCCTTCCATGGTTTCCTGAACGATATTTAACGGAAGGCCGGTGTAGGTTTCGTATTCCTCACGGGTCAGGTAGCCGACCTCCTCCATGCTTTTTAACACGTCATTTCGTTTCTTTAAAGAAGCCTCCGGCCGCTTCACCGGGTCGTAGGCGGAGGGACTGTTGCTGATTCCCACCAGCACGGCAGCCTCGTGGGGCTCCAGTTCGGAGGCGTCCTTTCCGAAATAATAGCGGCTTGCCGCCTGGATGCCGTTGCACTGATGGCCGTAGAAGTTGGTGTTGCAGTAAAACTCCATGATGTCGGCCTTGGAGAATTTCTTTTCCACCTCCGGGGCAAGCAGGATCTCCACAACCTTCCGCGTGAAGGTCTGCTCCTGGGTCAGATATGTATTTTTGATGACCTGCTGGGTGATGGTGCTTCCGCCCTGGGTGATGGCTCCGCCGTGCTTGACAAGCGCCAGCCCGGCGCGCAGGGTGGCAATCCAGTCTACACCGGTGTGGCTCTTAAAACGCCGGTCCTCCTGGGCGATGTAGGCGTTCTGCACGTTCATGCTGATGTGGTCAATGTCTACATATTTATAATGTCCGGCATTGATCAGGCCAATCTGCTTTCCGTCCTTATCATAAATGATCGTGTCGGACAGCTTGCTGAAATCGGAACGGTCCATGGTCGCCAGCTTATCGTAGGCCACCTCCCGGCAGTGGTCCACCTCCGGCTTTACCTTGATGAAGATGGCGGCCCCCACGCACAGCGCAATCAGACAGGCGACGGTAACGGTGGTGAGAAGTGCCTTCAACAGCCAGCCGCAGATTCCGAAAAAGCTGAAAAGCAGGGTGCAGAGTCCTTTCCATAGTTTCCATAAAACAGAAAAAAATCGTTTCATTGTCATAGTCCTTTCGTTTGTCCGGCTGCCGGACTGCTTGCGGCAGCGTGTTTCCATGGTTGGGATTAAATGCTATTATAAAGCAAAAAAAGCGAATTGAATATAGGTAAAGTGGGGGAAAATGCGGGAAAATCTTAGAGAAAATGCCGGAATAGGGGATGGAAGCACCGGAAAAAGTATGGTAAAATGGAGAGGATTGGAATTATATAAAATAGATAAGAAAGTAGGAGAAGCAGAACATGAAGAAAAAACTTGCGATTTTAGGGTGTGGTTATCTGGGAAACATCGTGGCGGAGGCCTGTGTGAAGGGACTGCTGGAAGGCTATGAGCTGGTGGGCGCGGTAAGCCGGAAGTTCGAGGATGCGGTAACCTTAACCGGACGGGCTGGGGGAACGCCGTGCCATGACCTGGACGAGCTGCTGGCCCTGAAGCCGGATTATCTGGTGGAGACGGCATCGGTGAAGATGGTAAAGGAATCTGCTGTGAAGGCGTTAAAGCAGGGGACCAGCCTGGTTCCGTTATCCATCGGTGCATTTGCGGATGCTGCATTTTATGAGGAGGTCAAGGCGGCGGCCTTAGAGGGCGGAGCCAAGGTGCATATTCCATCCGGCGCAGTGGGCGGATTTGATGTGCTGCAGACGGTGGCCTTGATGGCGGAAGCGGAAAAGCTGGAAATCCAGGCCGGAATCGAGACCAGAAAGGGGCCGAATCCTCTTCGGAACACTCCGCTGTTTGACGAGTCTCTGGTGACGGAGGAGGGAGACCACCGCGTATTTTCTGGAACGGCTGCGGAGGCCATCGCCATCCTGCCGACCCAGGTGAATGTGGCAGTTGCATCGGCCCTTGCCACCACCGGTCCGGACCAGGCTACTGCCGGAATCACCAGCATCCTGGGCTTTGTGGGAGATGACCATAAGATAACGGCAGAAATCGACGGAGTGAAGGCCGTCGTAGACATCTATTCCAGAACCAGCTCCATCGCAGGCTGGAGCGTGGTGGCCCTTCTCCGGAATCTGGATTCCCCGGTGGTATTTTACTAATAGACAGAAGGAGATTTTATCATGAAGCAATTCAAAAAATTAGCTGCCATCGAACCGGTCAGCCTGGTTCCCTGGGGTGAGGAAGAACTGAAAAATTATGCAGAGGAAATCGTGATGTATCCGGACATCCCTAAGGACAATGAGGAGATTCTTAAGAGAATCGGGGATGCAGACGCGGTGCTGTTAAGCTATACCTCCCGTCTGGACCGGGAAGTGCTGGAGAAGGCCCCGAATGTGAAGTATGTGGGAATGTGCTGCAGCCTGTATTCCGAGGAGAGCGCGAATGTGGATATCGCATTTGCCCGAACCAGGGGAATCACCGTTACCGGCATCCGGGATTACGGCGACCGTGGCGTTGTGGAATATGTGCTTTACCAGCTGGTAAAGATTCTTCACGGGTATGAGTATCCGATGTGGAAGGAGGAGCCGGTTGAGATTACCGGGCTTAAGGTGGGAATCGTAGGACTTGGCGTGTCCGGCGGGATGATCGCGGACGCCCTTCATTTCATGGGGGCGGAGGTTTCCTACTTCGCGCGAAGCCCGAAGCCGGAGCGTGAGGCGGCCGGAATCTGCTACAAGCCGCTGCACCAGCTTCTGGCAGACAGTGAGGTTATCTTTACCTGTCTGAATAAAAATGTGATTCTTCTGCATAAGGAAGAGTTTGCCTGCATGGGAAACGGAAAGATCATGTTCAATACCTCCATCGGCCCGGCGGCTGATATGGACGCATTAAAGGAATGGCTGGCGAATCCGGCCAATCTGTTCTGCTGTGATACCAGAGGCGCCATCGGCCCGATTGCGGAAGAGGTGCTGGGACAGAAGAATGTGCTCTGCGTGGACGCTTCCGCAGGACGGACCCGCCAGGCCTTCGGGCTGTTAAGCCGGAAGGTGCTGGACAATATAAAGGGCTATCTGGACCGATAAAGGAATGCATCCGCTATCGGCGGACATCCGACAGGTCCGGCAGCCGTCTGCGGATGGCAGGGGCAATGAGGGCGGTCAGCAGGATTTTTGCTGCGTCCCCCGGAAGATAGGGAAGCACGCCCACGCCCAGTCCGGCGGTGAAGGAAAGCCCCAGCTGGTGAGCCAGCCAGACTGTGCCGAACAGGTAGCAGACGGCAGTGCCCAGAATCATCCCGATTACATGAATCCAGGTTTTCCCTGGAAAATGGTCAACAAAGGCTCCGGAAATTCCGGCCAGAAAGAGGAAGCCGATGAGGTAGCCGCCGGTTGGACCTGCCATCTTGGCCAGTCCGCCGGAAAAGCCGGAGAAGACCGGAAGTCCGGCAGCCCCGATCAGCAGATAGGTCAGGCAGCTTAAGACGGAAAGCTTCATCCCGAAGATGCTGGTGATAAAGTAAAGGGCCAGCGTGGTCAGGGAGATGGGAACCGGGCTGACGGGAATCGCCAGAGCCAGCGGTCCTAGGATACATAAGAGAGCAGTGGTCAGCCCGGCAGTTGTCAACTGACGGACGGACAAATGTGATTTTTGCGTAATGCGCGTTGTGTTTTCCATTCGGAAAAGCCTCCTTTGTGAGCGTATTGCATCTTCATCGGCAGTCTGTCTGCCTGATTTCAGCAAGGGTAATTATAGTGGAGAAAAAAACAATTGTCAACCAGAAAATAACTAGTGGTTGACAATTGCTTTTTTCTGTGCCTGAAATTTGTGAAAGCGGGGCGAAGCATTCCCTGAGCGGAACGTAAGGAATCCCCAGGCGCGTTTTATGATTTTGACTGAAGGACGGGCTGAATCTGGATGCCTTCCAGGGCCAGCTTCAGCGTCTCTGGTATTTTATCCACACAGGCGGTCATGGAGTGTGGCTTTTTGACCGGGTCATCCTGCCCGAAGGGGACAAAATAGATGTTTTTCACCGGATAAAGCTGTCCGATGTTCTTAAAGTTCATTCCAAGGGCATCGTTTGTGGATAACGAGAGGACGAGGGGCCTGGAATTTCTTAAATGAGCCTTGGCGGCCATGAGAACCGGGGTGTCGGTGATGCCGCCTGCCAGCTTTGCCAGAGTATTGCCGGTGCAGGGGGCGATGAGGAGGATATCCAGGACGCCCTTCGGCCCGATGGGCTCCGCCTCCTCGATGGTCCGGATGGGACTGCGGCCGGTCAGGGCGGCGATGCGCTCCATATATGCTTTCGTGCTTCCAAACCGGGAATCGATGGTCTGGACATGAGTGGAAAAGATGGGAAATACGTCGGCTCCTGCCTGGAGCAGGGACTGAACCTGGGCTTCCATCTTATCGAGGGTACAGAAGGAGCCGGTGAATGCAAAGCCGACTCGTATGCCGTTTAAATCCATAAATACCTCCTGATGCTGCGATTCGGGGTGACGGTTCAGAGCGGTGATTCAGAACCGTGATTCAGATAGTCTGTGCACTGGTGGTTTCTTTCGGGGAAGGGGAGATGGGAACCCGCCGGAAAACCGCGTCAGCCAGAACCTGGGCGGCGGCCTTCGGCGCGAAGCGGCCGGGAAGTCCGGGACAGAGAAGGGCGCATCTTCCGGTGCTTCGGCAGAAATCGAAATCGACGCCTCCGGGAGCCGAAGCGATGTCCAGGATGGTGACGGATTTTGGCATCCGGGAGAGCTGCTCCTTCCCGAAGAGGGGAGCAGGAACCGTGTTGAACAGATACTGCCAGTGCAGGCTGGACAGTGCATCCAGCGCCTCCGGCCGGATGACGGAAAAGCCATCGGCTTTAGCCAGCGCCAGCTTTTCCGGATTCTTCTCCATCACCGTCAGCTTCATATCCAGCGCCTTCAGCTTACGGGCCAGAACCCGGCCGCACCGGCCGTAGCCGGCCAACAGGCCGGCGCTTCCCTGAAGGGTTCCGGGACTTATGCGGATGGCCTCGCAGACCGCGCCCTCTGCCGTCGCGACGGCGTTTTCGATACAGACCTCCTCCAGCTCCATGTAATCAAAGAAGGTAATCTGGTTCTCCCGGCAGAAGGAGGTAACCACAGGCGGAAGGGAGCCGCCGAACAGAGTCTGCCCCGGACGGAGCATGGAGCAGAAATCCAGGATGGAAAGGCCGTCCCCCGGAGTTTTGAAGATGGTTTTCTGGTTTCGGGTAAATGGAAGGGGTGCTAAGATAACCGGGCAGGTCTCCATGGCCTTCTCGAAGGACAGGTAAGTCCACCTGGGATTCGTTTCATAGGATGAGGCAAAGGGCAGGCGCTTTTCTGCCAGGATTTCGGCCAGATAGAGCTGTCTGGGGTCGCTTCCGAAGATAAAAAACTGACACATAAGAATTCAACTCCTGATTTCCTGCGATGAAAAAGGGAAAGCCGTTTTCTGTTACTATATGCCGGAAGGAAGAAGAGGTGCCAATACGCTGCCGGGTTTGCATCGGTGGGGGTGCAGCGCCGGGTTTGCAGCTGCCGGGATCGTACCGCCGGAGCGGCTTGACATTTCTTCAAAAAGCGTGAATAATAGATAAGAGAAAAGAGCGCCGCAGGGAGAAGAAAATCTGCGGAGAGAAAACGGGGGAACATATGAGAGGAGAACCAATCCGGGCGGCCGTGATTTCGGACACCCACGGCCTTCTGCGGCCGGAGGTGGAGCGCGTGCTGCAGACCTGTGATGTGATTATCCATGCAGGAGATTTTGACAATCAGATGCTTTATCATAAGCTGGATATCGGACATCCCCTTTACGGGGTCCGGGGAAATAATGACGGCCTCTGGGCAGAGCGGCTGCCTCTTGTGCTGCGGTTTGAGCTTGGCGGCATTTCCTTTTTGATGGCCCATGAGCGGTCGGACATTCCGGATGAGACCGGGAAGGCGCAGGTGGTGATATTCGGCCATTCCCATATGTATCATCAGGAGGCGGCAGCGGGGCGTCTGTGGCTGAATCCGGGGAGCTGCGGGTACCGGCGGTTTACGCTGCCGCTGTCCATGGCTGTTCTGACCGTTCACGAAGGGATTCTGGACCTGGAGACGGTCTGGCTGAAGGAGAAGTCGGAGACGAACCGGGCGGAGGACCGGGAGCCGGAGCTGGAAATCGTGTCGGAGATGCAGCCGGACGTGCTGCGGGCTGCGCTGCCGGAAGCTGCGGATGAGACGGATTCGGTTTCCTCGGTTTACGGCGCTGTGCCGGGACGGAGGGAGAACCTAAGAGAAAAATTTGAGCGTCTTGCAAACCGGAGAAAGCCGGGAACGGCGGATAAGGACCGGCTGTTCCAGATTGCAAAGATTGTGCGGTTTATGAACCGGGGCGGAAGCACGGAGTGGATTGCGGCGAATCTGGGCGCGGAGCTTTCCTTTGTGGAGGATGTGTGCCGGATGTATGCCACCCATCCGGGAATAAATGCCCACCAGATTCTGGATAAGCTGGAGATAAAAAACCGGTAAAAGAAAAGCGGACAGAGAAGAAGCAGGAAGAACAGGAAAAAGCAGAGAGCGGGGGCAGACATGGAATTTCGGCATGAGATGGTGATACCCAATGAGGATCTGCCGTTTAGGATGTTCATCTTTGAGGGGAAGGACGGCAATTATAAGGTAACGAAGCACTGGCATCAGTCCGTGGAGATTTTTCTGGTGCTGGAGGGGGCAATTGATTTTTATGTGAATTCACGGCGCTTTCCATTAAAAGAGCAAGATTTTGTCATTGTGAACTCTAATGAGATTCACTCGATCGACAGTCCGGAACCGAACATCACCATCGTTCTTCAGATTCCGGTGGAAACCTTTGACGAGTACCGCGAGGAGGCACCGTATATCAACTTTGCGCGGAGAAGCCCTGAGAGAAACCAGTATCTGGCTGATCTGGTGCAGAGAACCTTTCAGGCCTATGAGGCGCGGGAATACGGATATGAGCTGAAGGTGAAGAGTTATTTTTATGAGATCCTTTATCTTCTGGTAACGGAGTTTAAGGAAGAGAAGCTGGATGCGGAGATGGTGAAGCAGAAGAAAAATCTGGACCGGCTGTCCCGGATTACACGGTACATGAAGGAGAATTACCGGGAGGAAATCCGGCTGGAGCAGGTGGCGGAGCGGTTCGGCTTTTCCACCACCTATCTGTCCAGACTGTTCCATAAATATGCGGAGGTCAACTACCGGACCTATCTCATCGACATTCGAGTAAAGTATGCGGTCCGGGAGCTGGTAAATACAGACCGGGAGATTGGGGACATCGCCATGGAGCATGGATTTTCCGACAGCCGCGCCTTTTCGAAATCATTTAAAAAGCGGTACGGATGTCTGCCAAGCGAATACCGGAAGCGGCTGCTCCAGGAGAAAAAACCGGAATAGACGTCCGGAATCGGGGAGCCGGGATGAAAGTGAAGAGAAGTGCAAGAAAGTGCTGTTAATGGGGCAATTAACAGCACGTTTTTTTTTGCGTTTTATAGTATACTGGATAACATAGATACCAGCGGCTGTTATCAGGAAAGAACGCAGTCCGGCAAAGCAGCCCGGAATGGAGAGCACGTCATGAGGGAGGAGTTAAAAGATGAACTATCTGGTGGGAATTGATGTGGGGACATCTGCAACAAAAACGGTTTTATTTGATGAGAGGGGGAATGTACTGGCTTCTGCTTCCTGCGAATATCCATTATACCAGCCGCAGAACGGCTGGGCAGAGCAGAAGCCGGAGGACTGGAGGGATGCGGTGCTGCAGACCCTGCGTGAAGTCATGGAAATCGCGAAGGTTCCGGCAGACGAGGTGAAGGGAATCGGCATCTCCGGACAGATGCACGGACTGGTGATGCTGGATGAGAAGGGAGAGGTAATCCGGCCGTCTATCATCTGGTGCGACCAGAGAACCGGGGACGAGGTCCAGGATATGCTTAAACTTATGCCGAAGGAGCGCTGGATTACGATTACGGCCAATCCGCCTCTGACGGGATGGACTGCGGCTAAGATTTTGTGGGTGAGAAAAAATGAACCGGAGAATTACGCAAGATGCCGCCATATCCTGCTCCCAAAGGATTACATCCGGTATGTGCTGACCGGTGTGTTTGCGGCGGAGGTATCCGATGCCAGCGGCATGCAGCTTCTGGATGTGCCGAACCGGCGCTGGTCCGGGGAGGTTCTGGAAAAGCTGGATATTCCGGAGGAATGGCTGGGAACCTTATATGAGTCCTGTGAGGTGACGGGGACCCTGCTTCCGGAGATTGCCGGGATGGTGGGCCTGACCGCAGAGACGAAGGTGGTGGGCGGCGCCGGAGATAACGCGGCCGCTGCGGTGGGAACCGGTGTGGTAAAGGATGGAACGGCATTTACCACCATCGGAACCTCCGGCGTGGTATTCGCGCACAGCAGCCAGGTGACCATTGACCCGGAGGGAAGGGTGCATACCTGCTGCTGCGCCGTACCGGGCGCATGGCATGTGATGGGCGTGACCCAGGCAGCCGGATTGTCCTTAAAGTGGATGAAGGACAATTTCTGTCAGGATTATGTGGCGGAGGCCGAAAAGGAAGGCGTGGATGTGTATGATTTGATCAACCGGGACATTGCAAAGCTTCCGGCAGGAAGTGACCGTCTGCTCTATCTGCCTTACCTGATGGGCGAGCGGACGCCGCATCTGGACCCGGACTGCAGAGGCGTGTTCTTCGGATTATCCGCAATCCATACCAAGGCGCATCTTCTGCGGGCGGTGATGGAAGGCGTATCCTACTCCCTGACAGACTGCAAGGACATCCTGCAGGAGATGGGGGTTCAGGTGGATGAGATGATGGCCTGCGGCGGAGGCGGAAGAAGCCCTATCTGGCGACAGATGCTGTCCGACCTGTATCGCTGCCCGGTAAAGACGGTTCACCAGTCGGAGGGGCCGGCGCTGGGCGTGGCAATCCTGGCCGGCGTGGGCTGCGGCATCTACGAGAGCGTGGAGAAGGCGTGCGGGGAACTGATTTCCGCAGACAAGTGCAGTAATCCGGAGGAAGCGGATGTGGCCGCTTATGGAAAATACCATGCGTTATACAAAAAGCTGTACCGGGATTTAAAGGAAGATTATAAAGAGCTGGCCGCTCTGTAAAA
>JAUNPZ010000102.1 GCA_030536455.1 Lachnospiraceae bacterium
TCCAGTCGCGGGCGCAGGCGCAGGTGAATCTGCGGTCATAACAGGCACAAAAAAGCCGGGCAGTTCAGCCCGGCTTAATTTTTTCTCAATTCCATTACTTTGCTTTTTTCTTAAATCTTGCCAAGAATCCTTTCTTCTGTGGCAGCGCCTCCAGCTTTCCGCCGCGGACGCTCTTAATCTGGGTGATGTAGATTCCGCTTACGACCGCCTTCACCTCTGCCTTCACCGGAAGAGTTGCGAATACCCGCTCGTCGGCAATCAGGGTCATGATCTTCGGACCGACCTTTGCCTTTACCACCGGTACCTTCGCCCAGAACATGTACTTTGGCGTCTGGTCGATGACCATCTTCGGAAGTCCCGATTCTTTAATCTTCAGCTTTTTCTTGTCGATGACCAGCATGGATACCACCTGCTCGGCGGCCTTCATCATAGCCTGCTGTTCTACCTGCTTCCGCTCCATCTTGCGGCCGAAGTAGTAGAGCACTGCCAGGATGATGAGCAGAATCACCAGAATCACTAACAATACTTTTAAAAATGTACTCACTTGGGGAACCCTCCAATCCTACGTTTGACAGGCTTTTTCTGCCTGCTCATTATCTAAAATAGTATACCATTTTTTTGATAAAAAGGCAAGTAAAAAATGCTTGACACCTTGACAGGCTTATGATAATATGGAATGTGCACTATTGTGGCGGCGTGTGCCTATGCACTGACATCCGCCGCGGAAAAATGCGCAGAAATCAAGCAATATCAAGCAATTTTTAGTTCCTAAGCAGATTCAATAAAGAAAACAGGGGTGAAACGTCAATGGAGAAAAGCAGAATGCGTCCGGTGAAGGCCGGTAAGGGCATGAGAATGAGCTTTCAGAGACAGAAGGAAGTTCTGGAAATGCCAAACCTGATCGAGATTCAGAAAAACTCTTATCAGTGGTTCCTTGATGAAGGATTGAAAGAGGTTTTTGAAGACATCTCTCCGATTGCAGACTTTGCAGGTCATTTAAGTCTGGAGTTCGTAGACTTTACATTGTGCAAAGATGACATCAAATATACCATCGAAGAGTGTAAGGAGCGCGACGCTACTTACGCAGCACCTTTAAAGGTAAAAGTACGCCTTTGCAATAAGGATAAAGCTGACGAGATCAACGAGCACGAGATTTTCATGGGTGACCTTCCGCTTATGACCGATACCGGCTCTTTCGTCATCAACGGCGCGGAGCGTGTTATCGTAAGCCAGCTGGTACGTTCCCCCGGTATTTATTATGGCATTGCCCACGACAAAGTAGGTAAGGAATTATATTCCTGTACCGTAATCCCGAACCGCGGCGCATGGTTAGAGTACGAGACCGATTCCAACGACATTTTCTATGTCCGTGTGGACAGAACCCGTAAGGTTCCGGTTACCGTGCTGATTCGTGCGTTGGGCTTCGGCACCAATGCGGAGATCCTGGAATTATTCGGCGAGGAGCCGAAGATTCTGGCAAGCTTCGGAAAGGACGCATCCGAGACCTACGAGGATGGTCTGTTAGAGTTATATAAGAAGATTCGTCCAGGCGAACCTTTAAGCGTGGATAGTGCAAAGAACCTGCTGGATATGATGTTCTTCGACCCCAGAAGATACGATCTGGCAAAGGTCGGAAGATATAAATTTAATAAGAAGCTTCATTTAAAGAACCGCATCAAGGGCCATACCCTGGCGGAGGATGTGGTGAATACCGCTACCGGAGAGATTCTGGCAGAGGCAGGCACCATCGTAGATAAGGAGCTGGCTGAGACGATTCAGAATGCAGCCGTTCCGTTCGTATGGGTGGAAGGCCCGGAGAGAAAGCAGAAGGTTCTTTCCAACCTGATGGTAGACTTAGGCGCTTACGTTTCCTTTGACCCGAAGGAAGCCGGTGTTACCGAGTTAGTATTCTACCCGGAGTTAGAAAAGATTCTGGAAGAATACGGCGATGACGAAGAGGCAATCAAGGATGCGGTTCACCGCAATATCCATGAGCTGATTCCGAAGCACATCACCAAGGAGGACATCCTTGCTTCCATCAACTACAATATGCATCTGGAAGAAGAAGTTGGTACAGCCGATGATATCGACCACCTGGGCAACCGCCGTATCCGTGCGGTTGGCGAGCTGCTTCAGAACCAGTACCGCATCGGTCTGTCCCGTATGGAGCGTGTGGTAAGAGAGCGTATGACCACTCAGGATATGGATGGCATCACGCCCCAGTCCCTGATCAACATCAAGCCGGTGACCGCAGCGGTGAAGGAGTTCTTCGGAAGCTCCCAGCTGTCCCAGTTCATGGACCAGAACAACCCGCTGTCCGAGCTGACCCACAAGAGACGTCTCTCCGCACTGGGACCTGGCGGTCTGTCCAGAGACCGTGCCGGATTCGAGGTTCGAGACGTACACTACACCCATTACGGACGTATGTGCCCGATTGAGACCCCGGAAGGTCCGAACATCGGTCTGATCAACTCTCTGGCATGCTACGCAAGAGTCAACCAGTACGGCTTCGTGGAAGCACCTTACCGTGTGGTAGATAAGGCAGACCCGCTGAATCCACGGGTAACCGATGAGGTGGTTTACCTGACTGCTGATGAAGAGGATAACTTTGTCGTTGCACAGGCGAACGAGCCGCTGGACGAGAACGGATATTTCGTTCACAATAACGTATCCGGTCGTTTCCGTGAGGAGACTTCCGAATTCCAGAAGAAGAGCATCGACTTAATGGACGTTTCCCCGAAGATGGTATTCTCCGTGGCGACCTCCATGATTCCATTCCTTCAGAACGATGATGCGAACCGTGCGCTGATGGGTTCCAACATGCAGCGTCAGGCAGTGCCGCTGTTAAGAACAGAGGCTCCTGCGGTTGGTACCGGTATAGAAGGAAAGGCTGCCGTAGACTCCGGTGTCTGCGTAGTAGCGAGAAATGCCGGTGTGGTAGAGCGTTCCGCTTCCAACGAAATCATTATCCGCAGAGATAAGGACGGACAGAAGGACGTTTACCATCTGACCAAGTTTAAGAGAAGCAACCAATCCAACTGCTACAATCAGAAGCCGGTTGTTTATAAGGGCAACCACGTTGAAGCAGGCGAAGTAATCGCAGACGGCCCGTCCACCGACAACGGCGAGATTGCATTAGGCAAGAACCCGTTAATCGGCTTCATGACCTGGGAAGGCTACAACTACGAGGATGCGGTTCTGTTAAGCGAACGGTTGGTACAGGAGGATGTTTACACCTCCGTTCATATTGAAGAGTACGAGGCGGAAGCCCGTGATACCAAGCTGGGACCGGAAGAGATTACCCGTGACGTTCCGGGTGTCGGCGAGGATGCACTGAAGGATCTGGATGAGAGAGGTATCATCCGCATCGGCGCAGAGGTTCGTGCCGGAGATATCCTGGTCGGAAAGGTTACCCCGAAGGGAGAGACGGAGCTGACCGCAGAGGAGAGACTGCTGCGCGCCATCTTCGGTGAGAAGGCCCGCGAGGTAAGAGATACCTCCTTAAAGGTACCGCACGGCGCATACGGCATCATCGTGGATGCAAAGGTATTTACCCGTGAGAACGGCGACGAGTTAAGCCCTGGCGTAAACCAGACTGTCCGCATCTATATCGCACAGAAGAGAAAAATCTCGGTAGGTGATAAGATGGCAGGACGTCACGGAAACAAGGGTGTTGTTTCCCGTGTGCTTCCGGTTGAGGATATGCCGTTCCTGCCGAACGGACGTCCGTTAGACATCGTGCTGAATCCTCTGGGCGTACCTTCCCGTATGAACATCGGACAGGTCCTGGAGATTCACTTAAGCCTTGCAGCCAAGGCCCTTGGCTTTAACATTTCCACTCCGGTATTCGACGGCGCTAATGAGAACGACATCATGGATACCCTGGATGTGGCGAATGATTATGTAAACACCACCTGGGAGGAATTCCAGGAGAAATATACCGGCATCTTAAAGCCGGAGGTTATGGAGTATCTGGGAAGCCATCTGGAGCACAGAAAGCTGTGGGAAGGTGTTCCGTTAAGCCGTGACGGTAAGGTTCGTCTCCGTGACGGACGTACCGGCGAGTATTTTGACAGCCCGGTAACCATCGGACACATGCACTACTTAAAGCTCCATCACCTGGTAGACGATAAGATCCATGCCCGTTCTACCGGCCCTTACTCCTTAGTTACCCAGCAGCCTCTGGGCGGTAAAGCGCAGTTCGGCGGCCAGCGTTTCGGTGAGATGGAGGTTTGGGCGCTGGAGGCATATGGTGCTTCCTACACCTTACAGGAGATTCTGACTGTGAAGTCGGATGACGTAGTCGGCCGTGTGAAGACCTACGAGGCCATCATCAAGGGCGAGAACATCCCTGAGCCGGGTATTCCGGAGTCCTTCAAGGTACTCTTAAAGGAGTTACAGTCCTTAGGCCTGGATGTAAGAGTGCTGCGTGATGACAATACCGAGGTTGAGTTAAGCGAGAACATCGATTACGGTGATACCGACTTACGTTCCATCATTGAAGGCGACCGTCATTACCGTGACGACGAGTCCTTCGCAGATTACGGCTATCAGAAGCAGGAGTTCAAGGACGACGAGCTGGTTGCTGTAGAAGACGATGATTATGTGGATGACGATGATTCCTATCTGGAAGACGACGCATCCGATGAAGAATAATAGAAGGGAGTACCGCTCATGCCAGAGACAAATGAAACTTATCATCCGTTGACCTTTGACGCTATCAAGATTGGTCTGGCTTCTCCGGAAAAGATATTAGAGTGGTCCCACGGCGAGGTAAAGAAGCCGGAGACCATCAACTACAGAACCTTAAAGCCTGAAAAGGACGGTCTGTTCTGTGAAAGAATCTTCGGACCTACCAAGGACTGGGAGTGTCACTGCGGCAAGTATAAGAAAATTCGTTATAAAGGCGTAGTCTGCGACCGATGCGGCGTAGAAGTAACCAAAGCAAGTGTTCGTAGGGAGCGTGTAGGCCACATCGCGCTGGCTGCTCCTGTATCCCATATCTGGTACTTTAAGGGAATTCCGTCCCGTATGGGCCTGATTCTGGACATTTCTCCGAGAACACTGGAGAAGGTCCTGTACTTCGCTTCCTATGTGGTTCTGGATCCGGGCAAGACCAGCTTGCAGTATAAGCAGGTTCTGTCTGAGAAGGAATACCGGGAAGAGGTAGAGAAGAACGGCTACGGCACCTTCCGTGTAGGAATGGGCGCCGAGGCAATCCAGGAGCTTTTACAGGCCATCGACCTGGAGAAGGATTCCGAGATGCTGAAGAAGGGCTTAAAGGATTCCTCCGGCCAGAAGCGCGCGCGTATCATCAAGCGCCTGGAGGTCGTAGAAGCATTCCGCAATTCCGGCAATAAGCCGGAGTGGATGATCATGAATGTGATTCCGGTGATTCCGCCGGATATCCGTCCGATGGTACAGTTAGACGGCGGCCGTTTCGCCACCTCCGACTTAAATGATTTATACCGTCGTATCATCAACCGCAATAACCGTCTGGCCCGTCTGTTAGAGCTGGGCGCTCCGGATATCATCGTAAGAAATGAAAAGCGTATGCTGCAGGAGGCAGTTGACGCCCTGATTGACAACGGCCGCCGAGGCAGACCGGTTACCGGTCCTGGTAACCGTGCGTTAAAGTCCTTATCCGATATGTTAAAGGGTAAGCAGGGTCGTTTCCGTCAGAACCTGTTAGGCAAGCGTGTTGACTATTCCGGACGTTCCGTTATCGTAGTAGGACCGGAGTTAAAGATTTACCAGTGCGGTCTGCCGAAGGAGATGGCAATCGAGCTGTTCAAGCCTTTCGTTATGAAGGAGCTGGTTTCCAATGGCACCGCCCATAACATCAAGAACGCAAAGAAGATGGTAGAGCGTCTGCAGCCGGAGGTTTGGGACGTATTAGAGGATGTCATCAAAGAGCATCCGGTTATGTTAAACCGTGCTCCTACCCTGCATCGTCTGGGCATCCAGGCATTTGAGCCGATTCTGGTAGAGGGTAAGGCGATTAAGCTGCATCCGCTTGTATGTACCGCGTTCAATGCCGACTTCGACGGCGACCAGATGGCAGTTCATCTTCCTCTGTCCGTAGAAGCACAGGCAGAGTGCCGTTTCCTGCTGCTGTCTCCGAACAACCTGTTAAAGCCGTCAGATGGCGGTCCGGTAGCCGTTCCTTCTCAGGATATGGTGCTTGGTATCTACTATCTGACTCAGGAAAGACCGGGAGCAGTCGGTGAAGGAAGCATCTTTAAGAGCATTAACGAAGCCATCCTGGCTTATGAGAATAAAGCCGTAACCCTCCACAGCCGTGTGAAGGTCCGCGTGACCAAGGAGCTGCCGGACGGCACCGAGAAGACCGGCGTGATCGAGTCCACCGTAGGACGTTTCATCTTCAATGAAATCATTCCTCAGGACTTAGGCTTTGTGGACCGTTCCAATCCGGAAAATGAGCTGAAGCTGGAGGTTGACTTCCATGTAGGAAAGAAGCAGTTAAAGCAGATTCTGGAGAAGGTTATCAATGTCCATGGCGCAATCCAGACCGCAGTTACTCTGGATGACATCAAGGCCATCGGTTATAAGTTCTCTACCAGAGCCGCTATGACCGTATCCATCTCCGATATGACCGTGCCGGCATCCAAGAAGCAGTTAATCGCAGATGCACAGGCAACCGTTGACCACATTTCCAAAAACTTCCGCCGCGGTCTGATTACCGAGGAGGAGCGTTATAAAGAAGTAATCGAAACCTGGAAGACCACCGATGACCAGCTTACCCACGACCTGCTGACCGGTCTGGATAAGTACAACAACATCTTCATGATGGCGGACTCCGGTGCCCGTGGTTCCGATAAGCAGATCAAGCAGTTAGCTGGTATGCGTGGACTGATGGCAGATACCACCGGCCACACCATCGAACTTCCGATCAAGTCCAACTTCCGTGAGGGTCTGGACGTACTGGAGTACTTCATCTCCGCACACGGCGCGCGGAAAGGTCTGTCCGATACGGCGCTGCGTACCGCCGACTCCGGTTACTTAACCAGACGTCTGGTAGACGTATCCCAGGATCTGATCATCCGTGAGGTGGACTGCTGCGAAGGCAAAGAGATTCCATATATGGAAATCAAGGCCTTCATGGACGGACGTGAAACCATCGAGTCCTTACAGGATCGTTTAACCGGCCGTTATATTGCAGAAACCATCGTGGACCCGGATACCGGTGAAGTTGTGGTGAAGGCTAATCATATGTGTACGCCAAAGCGTGCGAAGGCAGTGATGGAGGTTCTGGAGAAGACCGGACGCAAGTCGGTGAAGATCCGTACCGTCCTGTCCTGTAAGTCCCACATCGGTGTATGTGCAAAGTGCTACGGTGCAAACATGGCAACCGGCCAGCCGGTACAGGTCGGCGAGGCAGTCGGCATCATCGCGGCACAGTCCATCGGTGAGCCTGGTACCCAGCTGACCATGAGAACCTTCCATACCGGCGGCGTTGCCGGCGGCGATATCACACAGGGTCTTCCTCGTGTCGAGGAGCTTTTTGAGGCCCGTAAGCCGAAGGGTCTTGCAATCATCTCCGAGTTTGCCGGTGTGGTGGCAATCAAGGACACCAAGAAGAAGCGTGAAATCACCGTTACCGATAATGAAACCGGAAATTCCAAGACCTATCTGATTCCTTACGGTTCCAGAATCAAGGTTATGGACGGACAGTATCTGGGCGCTGGTGACGAGCTGACTGAAGGTTCTGTAAATCCGCATGATATCTTAAGAATTAAGGGTGTTCGTGCCGTACAGGATTACATGATTCAGGAAGTACAGCGTGTATACCGTCTGCAGGGTGTAGATATCAACGATAAGCATATCGAGATGATCGTTCGTCAGATGTTAAAGAAGGTTAAGATTGAGGAGAGCGGCGACAGCGACGTGTTGCCGGGCGTATCCATGGACGTACTGGATTTCAACGAGATGAACGAGGCTCTGATTGAAGAGGGCAAGAAGCCGGCAGAGGGCAAGCAGGTTATGCTTGGTATCACCAAGGCTTCCCTGGCAACCGATTCCTTCTTATCCGCTGCATCCTTCCAGGAGACCACCAAGGTTCTGACCGAAGCTGCAATCAACGGCAAGGTAGACCACCTGATCGGTCTGAAGGAGAACGTAATCATCGGTAAGCTGATTCCGGCCGGTACCGGTATGAAGCGTTATCAGAATGTCAAGTTAAATACGGACCTTACCGTAGATGATGAGATTTCCTTCGACGAGGAGGAGAGCATCGAGGACGCTCCGATTGCCGAGGATGAGGCAGAAGATCTGGATGAGGATATGGATGAAGTATTAGACTTTGGAGACGAGGAAATCTAATAATAAAAATTGAGCCGCTCCGTTGCCTGAATGGGCAACGGGGCGGCTTGCTTATTTTTGAAATTATGAATAAAGAAAAGTTTTAGTTGGAACCAGGTCCGCCGGTCTGTCCGGCTTCTAAATCACTGCCGGATGGGCTGGAGGAATTATTCGTGGAACCATTGCCGGAAGGACCGGAGGTATTCGAACCATTGCCTGTGCCTGGGGTGCCGGTGCTGGTGGACGGATAAGAAGAACCGCCGGGACCGTAATTTCCGCCATTGCTGGAATTGTTCGTGGATGGCGCATTGCTGCCGCCGGAGGTCTGGTTGGAGGAACCTCCGGGACCGTAATTGGTGCTGGAGTTATTGCCGGAATTATTGTTGGTGCCTCCTCCCGGAGTCGCCGCATTCACACCGGAAGCATTCTGGCAGGAGCCGTCTGTGCCGAAGGTGTAGCTCTGTCCGTCGATGGTCAGGGTCGTGTTCGCCGCCATCTTGCCGGTAGCCGGGTCTAAGTAGTAGTACTTGCCGTCAACCAGAATCCAGTTGGTCAGCATATGACCGGCATTGTTGAAGTAATAGTAGGAGCTGTTGATCTCCTTCCAGGTGCGGGCCATCTTGCCGGAGCCCGGATCCATGTAATACTTGTTCGTTCCGTCACTTAACCAGCCGGTCAGCATCCGTCCGTCGCTGTTTAAGTAGTAATAATCGCCCTTTACCTCGGTCCATCCGGTGGCCATCTTTCCATCGGCGCCGAAATAATACCAGTAATTATCAATCTCACGCCAGTTGGACACCATACAGCGTCCGTCATCGCGGAAGAAAAACCAGGCGTTGTCCATCTGTCTCCAGCCCTTTGCCATGGAGCCGTCGCTTCTTAAAAAGAAATAATTCTCGCCGACCTTCAGCCAGCCCTTTACCATGGTGCCGTCATCCAGCAGATAGTACCACTTGTCGTTGTCCTGAACCCAGCCGGTAGCCATCAGGCCGTTGGACTTAAAATAGTACCACTTGCCGTCCACCTGATGCCAGCCGAGGGTCATGGCTCCGGTGGATAAATCCATATAATAATAGCCGTCGCTGGTCTGAATCCAGCCCTTGCGGAGCGAACCGTCATTCTCCACATAGGTCCAGCTGTTGCCGGACTGGGTCCAGCCTGCCGCCATGGAGATTCCGGCGGGTGCTAAAGTCAAAAGGCCTAAAAGTCCGGCTGCCGCCGCAGCCTTCCAAATCTTGCGTTTCATAATGTCATATCCTCCTTAGAAAACAAAATGCACGGAACAGTTATAAGGCGTTTTCATTGCCCAATGTATCCTTACTGTTATTTACAAGTATAGCATAACTTGAAGAAGATTACTTAACAATTTTATTACGATTTTCCGATACACTTCCGGTCATCCGGGCCGTTGCCTTTACCGGGCCTCCTTTTGCGCCAATCGGCGGAAGCCATTCTTGGCATAACGGTACATGATAATGGTATATTCGCCAAATTCTTCCCCTAAATCGCTTTTGTAAACCGCCCACAGGCTCCACAGGAAGCCGGAGAGGGCCATAAACGCCGTCAGCAGACGAATCTCCTCCTCGCTGGCTTTTCGCTCCAGATAGACTTCGAGAAGCCCGATAGCCTGCTCAAAATCGTAGTAGGAGTAGATGGAGCACATGGCGATATCCAGGATCGGGTCCGCCATTCCGGAGTATTCCCAGTCAATGAGTTTTGCACTGCCGTCCTTTAAAATCAGGAAGTTATCCACAACCGGGTCGATGTGGCAGAGAATCTTCGGCCTCCGAAGCCGCTCAATCCCATCCAGAAGCTGATTCATCCGCTGGCGGACCTCCTTGTAATCCTCAAACGGAATTCCGCCCTGCCGGATGCAGAGTCCTTCATAAAACTGAATCCGCTCCCGCAGGTCAAAGCTGTGGTCCACGGAAAGCCCGGCCTGGTGGAAACGCCGGATTAAATCCATGCACGTTCTCATATCCTCCGGATTCTCGCTGTCCGCCGTCCGCACATCCTCGTAATACTCCGAAATCTTATATCCGGTCTCCCCATTAAAATAAAGAACCCGTTCGGTAATTCCAAGAGGCGCAACTGCGTCATACACGGCCTTTTCCTGCTTCCGGTTAATTAAAAGCTCCGTCCCCGGCCCCGGAATCCGGCAGATATAATGCCGGCCCCGGATTTCAAACAGGAAGGATTTGTTCGTCATCCCGGATTTCAGACAGCGGATATGGACAATCTCCGATTCCGGAACCTGGAACACCTGAGAAATCAGCTCCATGGCCAGATTGTTGGAACGGTTCTGGTAGCGGGTGTCAAACAGACGCAGCTCCTCCAGATTTTCAAACTCGTAAACCTGATTGTCCGGCTGCCGGTTGATGTACATGGC
>JAUNPZ010000006.1:0-36460 GCA_030536455.1 Lachnospiraceae bacterium
GAATTTCTTCCGCTCGCTAGGGGAAATCAGCTACGCTGATTTCGCAGCTCGCACTGTATGCTTATTATAACGGCTTTCTTTCTTCAGGTGGTATAAAGAAAACCGACTTTTATCCCTAATTTTCTGACCTTTTTTTCGTCATCTCTTGTAATTATTGTGTAAGTTTTATATACTTTTCCATGTAATCGGACATCCCTTCCTTAATTTAAGCGAAAAAAAGAGACCCGGACCTGAGGAAACGGGTATTCTTCCAGAATGGAGCGTATTATGACTGAGAAATTAAAGCAGAAGCTGAGCCTTTTTTTCCGGAACACCAGCCTGAAAAATAAATTTACCCTGATTCTTTCTGTGAATACCGCCCTGGTGCTGCTGTTGTCCATCGCATGTTTTTTCCTGCTGGGCCACACCTACAACCGGATCTTATACCGCTCCGTGGCCGGAAGCCTGAGCCTTTCTGCCAACACCATCGCCACCAATCTGAATAATGTGGAGCAGCTTTCCTACACCATCCTGTCCTCTGCCCAGATTCAGGATATGCTCAGCGACTTTCACGATACCGATGATGCAGCCGCCCACTCCAATGCCAACCGCACCATCAATATGGCCTTATCCAACTACTATGAAACCTATAAAAATAATGGTCTTTCCTACATCACCCTGTATAATTCCGTATTTCTGAACACCACCGACTGGGCCCGGCACAATAAAGCAGACCCGGATCTGGTAGAAACCGCGTTAAAAAAGGCGGAACTGGCCGAAGGCCGCATCACCTGGACCACCGGAAATCTTCACGCCCAGAGCATCATCCTCGCCCGTATCATCCGCAAGGTCCAGTATTTAAGCTTTGAGGAAATCGGAAAGCTGCTGATTTCTGTCGATTTAAACAAGCTGATCACCAACATCAACTACACCTTCAGCCAGTTCGACACCTACTACTATGTGCTTGCGGATGAAAACGGCGCCTTCTACACCTCGCCCTCCCTGCCGGAGGCCTTTGTCCGGGAGGCGCTGCAGACCAGTCCCCGCGATTACCACACCTTCCGTCAGGACGGCCATTCCTACTTTGCCGCCAGCACCATGATTCCCGGCTACGACATCCAGTATATCGCCCTGGTTCCCTATGATGAGATTGTGGATACCCTGGACTTTTCCGTCCGGGCCATTCTCATTCTGATGGTCATCGGCCTGGCCGCCGGACTGTTCCTGACGCAGATGCTGATTCAATCCGTCATCCGCCACTTTAATGTGCTGATTCTTAAGATGGACACCTTCAGCAAGGACGAATTCGCTCTCCAGGAAATCGAATACGATTACGCATCCCGCAGGGATGAAATCGGTGTGCTCCATCAGCGCTTTGACCGGATGACCAAGCGGATTCAGAATCTGATCAACATCAATTATAAAAATGAACTGCTCCGGAAGGAGGCGCAGATTAAAGCCCTGGAATCCCAGATTAATCCACATTTTCTGTACAATACCCTGGATTCCATCAACTGGCGGGCGAAAATCGTGGGGGATACCCAGATTTCCCAGATGGCAGAATCCCTGGGAAATCTTCTCCGGGCGACTTTAAGCAATAAGGAATCGCTGATTCCTTTAAAACAGGAGCTGGAGCTGGTCCACTCCTACAGCACCATCCAGAAAATCCGTTTTGAAGAGCGGCTGGAATTCACCCTCTCCTCGCAGGAGGGACTGGATGCGGCCCTGATTCCCCCGCTGTCCATCCAGCCGCTGGTGGAGAATGCTATCCGCTACGGCATGGAGGAAATGACGGAAGCCTGTCAGATTCAGGTAACCGTAGAGCAAAAGGAGCAGGATATCATCATCTGCGTAAGAAATGAAGGCTCTTCCTTTGAAGACCATCTTCTGGAAAAGCTGAGCAGCAAGCAGAAGCAGCCGAATGGCTTCGGAATCGGCCTGGTGAATATCCACCGGCGCATCCAGCTTCTCTTTGGACCGCCCTATGGACTGACACTAAGCAACGAAGGAGACTGGGCCGTTGCGACCATCTCCATCCCATTTACCACAAAGGAGAATTAGATGTTTAAGCTGATTATCGTTGACGACGAACGAATCATACGAGAGTCCATTTCGGCTCTGATTGACTGGAAAACCCTGGATATCGAGCTGGTCGGGGTCTGCGCAAATGGCATCGAAGCCTATAATGCCATCCTGGACGAGGCGCCGGATATCGTGATTACCGATATCCGGATGCCCGGCATGAGCGGCCTGGAGCTGATAAAAAAAGCGGCGGAGATGGACCTGGACACCCAGTTCATCATCCTTTCCGGCTATGGGGAATTCGAGTACGCCAAAGAAGGAATGCGCTACGGCGTCCGCAACTATCTGTTAAAGCCCTGCAACGAGCAGCAGATTCTCGAAGCGGTTCAGAAGACCATCCAGGATGTGCGGGAACGGCAGCAGCGAAGAAAAATCAAGGAATCTACCTTCCTTGCCGCCGACACCATGCGGCACAATGTCATTTCCAGCCTGCTGAATGACGCCCTCTACACGGATGCAGACCTGGAAACCGCCATCGGCTCCTACGAGCCCTACCTGGATTTTTACCACGAGGCTTACCGGCTCTTTTATATCTACTATCTGGAGCCGGCCCAGCTTTCCCAGTTTCTCCGTCTTCTGAAGGATTACTGCGAAACTTATATGGCCCAGATCAGTCTGTATTCGGTTTATGTGAAAAATACCTTCCTGCTGTTCTGCAGCGAAAACAGACTGAACGACCAGGCCATGGAAGCCTTCTTAAAAAAGGCCGCCGTCCGCTTTGCCCCGGTGAGCCTGGAAATCCAGAACCAGCGGTTCTCCAGCCTGACCGGCCTCCTGAGCGTACTCCTGGAGAAAATCCGGCGCTACAGCAGCATTTATTATATCCATAATTTTCATCCGTTTTATACCTTTAACTACACCGCCGTTTCCCATGAGATGGAAAAATTATACCTGGCCTGCCAAAACGGGGATGCCGCAGCCGTTCCGAAGCTTTTGGAGCTTTTAGGAAGCATCTCGGACTTCCGCTTTTTCAAACAGCTTTCCATCTCCCTGGTCATCAAGGCAAGCGCCAGCGATTCCACAGCAGCTTTGACAAGCTGGCTGAAAAACCTGGAGAATGAGGAAAATCCGGACGCGGCCAGACAGCGCGTCACCGACAAGCTGTCCGAACTGCTTTTGTCCGCTTCTCCCTCAGAAAAGCCTCATCAGAGCAGCAGCACCCGCCAGATTATCGATTACATCGAGCAGAATCTGTCGAATCCGAATCTGACGTTAAAATATATCGCCGAACAGCAGCTTTACATGAATGTGGATTATGTGTCCCGGAGATTCCAGAAGGAAACCGAAACCAAGTTTTCCAGTTATCTGGCGGACCTGCGCATCCAGAAGGCCCGTGAGCTGCTGACCCGCCAGCCACAGCTGCGGGTGCAGGATGTAGCCGAGCAGATTGGCTTCGGCAACAATCCCCAGTATTTCTCCCAGCTGTTCAAAAAGAAGCTGGGTATCACACCGAGTAATTTTGCAGCAGAGCTGCTGTCCTGAGCACTGCATGGCCAGCCGGTTTCATACCTCTGCAAAGCAAATTACATAATATTGAGCACATGCTCTGCAAAGTAATTACATCACCTTGAGCGCATGCTCGCAAAAAAAGCCGCCGCTTCGGCGGCAGAATGGAGATCACCTATGACTGAACACAAAAAAACCACGATGGAATCGGAAATCTCCCGCGAACCTCAATTTTTCCCCTTCCAGTACCATGCTTTAAAGGAGCATCCGGAGGAAAATATCCCGGAAATCCTTTCCGGCTTTGACCCGCTGCTGCCCTCTGTCACGGACGCATACCACCTGGAAAGCTTTTATGCCGAGGCCCAGGCCCCTGCGGTCTATCAGCTCCAAATCACAATCACGGCTCTCCGGGATATTCCCCGTATGTTTATCTTTGCCGGACGGAAAAGCATGATTTTCCGTGACGGACTGACCGCCGGAGAAACAAAAACCATTTCCGCCTATGTACACACGGGAGACATCATCCCACGGTATCACACGGACGTTTACACGATGAACAAGCTGTTCGTAAGCTTTGCATGGGAAAAATCTGCCTGCGTTCCGGATGCAGCTCCTGCCTGCGGCTCCGATTCTTCCTGCGCTCCAAATGCTGGTTCTTCCTGCAGCCCGGCGCGCCTTGCGGATATCCTCTCCTTCCGGATTCAGATGCACCCGGCCAGCGCCCCGGTCATCTACCTGGCCGGAGATTCCACCGTCACCGACCAGAGCAGCGAGCTGCCTTATCATCCCGGCGCCTGCTACAGCTCCTGGGGACAGGACCTGCCGCTGTTTACCGGAAAAGACTGCCCGGTGGACAACCAGGCCCACTGCGGCCTTTCCACGGAAACCTTCCGGCAGGAGGGACACATGGACATCATTCTCCGTGAGATAAAGCCCGGCGATTACTGTCTGTTCCAGTTCGGCCACAACGACCAGAAGCTGTCCTACCTCCAGGCAGAAACCGGATACCGTGACAACCTAATCCGCTTCATCGGAGAAATCCGGGAAAAGCAGGCCGTTCCGGTGCTGGTAACACCGCTGGGACGCAACACCTGGGCGGAGGACGGCACCTATCTGGATTTGCTGAAGGAACACAGCGACTCCGTAAAGCGGATTGGCCGTGAGCTTTCCGTTCCCGTCCTGGACCTTCACGATTACTCTCTGACCATCTATGCCCAGTACGGCTTTGAGGGCAGCAAGCGCTTCTTCCACCCCGGCGATGCCACCCATACCAATGAATACGGCTCCGAGCTGTACGCCGCATTCATCGCCAGAGCGCTTCACGCATGCTTCCCGGACCTTATCCCCGGAGCCGCAGACGCCTGCGCCTGCCTCTGCCCGGAGGAAAATCTCTGGGAGCAGCTCCGCAGCCAGGGCAGCGGCGGACGGAATCTCACCGCCGAGCAGAAGGAGCAGTTTGATGGCCTGGAGAAATCCGTAGGTGACCTGCTTCAGCGCGTCCAGGCCGCAAAGGCGGACGCCGCACGGAAATAACATAAAGACAGCCCGGTGAGCCGTTTCTTTCGGTCTCTCCGGGCTGTCCCCGTCTTTGCTTCATCAGGAGCTTTTTCCTGCCTTCATCTGACTGATGGCATCGCTGAGATTTGCGGCCTGTCCGGACCGGATCAGCCTTGCCAGCTCTGCCAGCTTGTCCGGCTGCATAAACTCCGTCCCGATATAGCCCTCGTACTTGTCTGTAATCTCCAGAGACAGCTCCTTTATCTGCCGCTCTGATTCCTCCGCCTGCTCTAAGGCCCGCTCATGCGACTCCTTAAGCTGCTCCATCTTCTCCCTGCTGTTATTCACGATCTCATCGGAGATGATGGTCTGGGTCACGGTGTTGAAGGTATTTAACGCCTCCTGCTTCTTCGCCGCCAGCTCCACCTGCTCCTGTTCGGTCCGGGATATCTCATCATCAAACTTTTCCAGATTATAGATGGTTTCATTCCGGTCACGGCGGATTGAATTGGTAATTACCCGGATTTTCCTGTAATTGGAATGGATGGTGTCCCGTATCAGCCGCCCCTGCCGGATGGCCTCATGATGCTTCATCTTCGTATGATTTCCAACGGTCAGATAAAGTCCGCCAAATAAAACGATATCCAGCAGGTAGATCACGATCAGCATCCAGCTCCGGCGTACCTGCGGCTCAATCAGAAAATAAATCCCGCCCGGAACCGCCGCAAAAAATACCAGCACCGCCAGAAGCAGCAGCCCCATCTCCTTCATGGACCTTGGCATATACAGCGCGTAAAACCAGGTTCTCCGGCAGAATGACGGCACCCGGTCCTTCTGGAATATGCTCTTCATCTGCCCATTCAGTTCCTTGTTATAGGCATGCAGGTCCGCCGTCTCCTCGGCAATCCGCTCCTTCACGCCCTGGTTCTTCGCCTTTTCCCGCTTCGCCCTGGCCTTTTTCAGACGTTCCTGACTTTTGGCTATCTCCTTGTCATAGCTGGCGTTTATCTCCTCCTTCCGCTTCTTCACGGTAAGTGCAATGGCATCGTCCACAGCTTTTTTCTCCGCCTCAAGCTGTTTCTCAAGCTGTTTTTCCTCCAGCCTCAGTTGACCGCAGGTCTTTTTCAGCTGGTTCCGCTTCTCTACCGCTTCCTTCGCTTCTCCCAGGAAAGCCGCATGATCCGTAATCGGTTGTGTCATACACAAGTTCCTCCTTCGCCTGTCTGCATCGGCTCATCCGCCGTTATCTCTGTCCTTTTTCTGTCCTCTCACAACGGTTCCGTGCCTTCACAGTTACGTCTTTTCCTATCGCCACGTTTACGATTTTTCCCTTTTTTCTATCTATAAGCTTACTACAAAATCTGCCCGGAAACAAGTATGCATCTTTACTTTCCGCTGAAAATTCGATATACTGGTAGTCACCAATGATTCCGGCCATGTTTTCCCATGCCTCCCGGTTTCTTTGGCCGGAATGCCCAGGCATTTTTTTAATAAGGAGGGATATCATCATGTTCCGTATGTGGGGAAAAATCTGGAAGGACAATCATCTGATCAAGGATACCGTTATCTGTATGCCCGACTATTCCATGTCCCGGACTCAGATGGTTTTTAAGTCTCTGGAAGACATCTGCTATCAGTTCGACCTGGGACAGCCAATCTGGCTGGAAGCCAATATCCGCGCGTTCCAGCGCCATGACAAAACCTGCTTCCGCCAGGATAATTTCGTAGAAGAGATTGATTTCGACTTCCTGGAGATTCAGGTAATCGAGGAATAATAACTGAAAAAAAAGCCGCGCGGCCTTCTGCATCCAGCAAAGGAACCGCGCGGTTTTTATTTTCTCATTCGATTACAGTCTCTTTAATAAAGCTTCTCTTGCATCCTCATAGCCCGGCTTGCCAAGAAGTGCGAACATGTTCTTCTTGTAGCTCTCTACACCTGGCTGGTTAAATGGATTCACACCCAGTAAGTAGCCGCTTACGCCGCATGCAAACTCGAAGAAATAGAATAACTGGCCTAAGTAATATGCGTTCTGCTCCGGAACGGTTACCATCAGGTTCGGAACCTGGCCGTCGGTATGTGCCAGGATGGTTCCGTTCATTGCGCTCTTATTTACGAAATCAACGGTCTTTCCGGCTAAGTAGTTCATGCCGTCGGTATCTACGTCCTCTTCCTGAAGCACGATTTCCGCAGGAGACTCTTCTACATTGATTACGGTCTCAAACATGATTCTTGCGCCATCCTGAATGAACTGGCCCATGGAATGCAGGTCGGTGGTCAAATCAACGGCTGCCGGGAAGATACCCTTCTGGTCCTTGCCCTCGCTCTCGCCGTATAACTGCTTCCACCACTCAGATACATAGTGCAGGCTTGGCTCATAGTTTGCTACTACTTCTACATTCTTACCCTTTCTCAGTAAGATGTTGCGGATTACCGCATATAATACAGATGGATTGGACTCATATGGAGTCTCCAGAGCAATCTTTCTCATGGAAGCAGCGCCTTCCATCAGCAGGTCGATATCGGCTCCGCTGACTGCGATTGGGAGCAGGCCAACTGCGGTTAATACGGAGAAACGTCCGCCTACATCATCCGGAACTACGAAGGACTCGTAGCCCTCTTCATTTGCCAGGCTCTTTAATGCGCCTCTGGACTTATCGGTGGTTGCGTAGATTCTCTTATTTGCCTCTTCCTTGCCATATTTCTTAATCAGCATTTCCTTAAATACACGGAATGCCACAGCCGGCTCGGTGGTGGTGCCGGATTTGGAGATCATGTTGATGGAGAAATCCTTTCCTTCCAGAACATCTGCTAAATCCTTTACATACTTGCTGCTGATGCTGTTTCCTACAAAATAAATCTCCGGGGTCTTTCTTGCGCCCTTTGGAAGCACATTATAAAAGCTGTGGGATAAAAACTCAATCGCAGCTCTTGCGCCCAGGTAAGAACCGCCGATACCGATTACCAGCAGGACATCAGAGTCCGACTGAATCTTCTTTGCCGCCTCTTTAATTCTTGCAAACTCTTCCTTGTCATAATCAACCGGCAGGTCAATCCATCCACAATAATCATTTCCCGCACCAGACTTGCTTACCAGTACTTCCTTTGCGCACTCTGCTGCAGCCTTCATGTTCTTCAGTTCTTCTTCTGAAATGAAACAGGAAGCTTTCGAGTAATCAAATGTTACATTCTTTCCCATCGCTTATCCTCTCCTCTTCTGGATTCCATCCATCATTTTCTTTCACCGCATTGTAACCGCACCTTGCCTTCACAGTTACCCGGCTTCAATCTATAGTATAGCACAAACCGCTTTTATCGTCCATGTTTTTACCATTCTATTCCTAATTTCTATTGTAAATTTTCCCTGCAGCCCGGCTGCAATTGCACATATCCCATCCTATCCCAGATATTCTCTGATAATTTCACCCAGCACCTTGATTTCCTCCGGCTTTAAATCCTTCATCCAGCTTTCACCCGTCCGGCTCTCTCCGCCGGACCCGGAATCGCTCTTCTCTGACCTGGATAGCGGCACACTTCTTCCGGCAGCCGCCTGCTCCAGACTTTTGCGGAGCTGGTTCAATGCCTCCTCTGATATCATATGGGAAGACGGACTGCTGTCTGGCTGCGTCCCGCTCCTTGGCTCATTGTAACCGTCCGGCTCTTCCAGCCGTTCGTCCGTCTGGCCGCAGGAACCGTTCCGCTGAGCGGACCCATTCCGCCCCTTCTGGCTGGTTCGTCCGAATCCGCCTCCTCCGCTTATGCCGGAATTTCCGGAAGCTCTGCCTCTGGCTCCGCCTCCTGCTTCACTGCCGGAAGCCGCCTCCCGTTTTCTTCCCCGGAGCGGACGTCCCGGCTCCCTGGCCGCTGCCGCCGGAACCAGCTCTGCCCCATCCTGCTCTTCCTCCAGCTCCGGAAGGCGGTCCCGGCTGAGACGCTTCCAAAGGGAATTTTCCAGATAATCCTGAATGCAGGTGCTGAGCCGGTGACGCTTGTCCTCCAGCCCGGTCCCATAATCAACCATAATGTTAAACAGTCCCGCCAGGAACCCCATGGAACCATACAGGATCATATAGTAGGAATCGCACCGGTACCAATAAGAAAGGAATGCCAGGCCGCCTCCAAGCAGGAAGCAGAGCGCCGTCATCTGATTGGAAAAAGCGCTCCAGCCTCCCGGAGTGAACAGCCCCATCCTGGCCTCGTAAATCTGCTTTTCTACAAAAACCCCGGTATTCGCCACACCCTGATTCAATCGGTATGTATCCTCTGCGCGCTGCCTCAGCTCCCGCAGCCATTTATTCTTCGTAAGCATCATATTCCCGGTTTCCCGGATTAATCGTTTGTAGAGGCGACCTGCTGTCAGCTTGCTCATCATACCAATCAGGCAGATTGCTGTCAGAACATAGATTGCTTTTCCTGTCTGTAAAAATTCCAGCATATATAGCTCCCCTTTCTTTCGGCCCTTTCCCGAATCCCCTCCGATACCGCCGCCGCGGTCCGCTTCCGCATCTGCAGCATCCGCGTCCGCGCCGCATCATCTGCTTCCGCACCGCAGCGTCCGCTTCCACATCTGCGGCATCCGCGTCCGCGCCGCCGCGGGGATTCATTCGCCCGATAGAGTCCATTATAAACACCAGAATTTCATTTGGGAAGATGAGAACGCCCAGAATCGTTCGTCAAATTCCTCCTCGATTCGCACCGGACCTTAAAACAGCCGGTGAAACAGCCGTTCAGCGCACGCCGCTTTTAAGCCTCATACCGCTCCGCCATCGCCAGAAGAAGGTTGACGGAATGGTCGATTGCCTTTGCCTCGAAGGTTTCATAATCCATATTCGCGCTGTCATCTGCCTTATCCGAAATCGCGCGGACAATCAGAACCGGAATCCCGTTCAGCCAGGCTGCCTGGGCAATGGAAGCTCCCTCCATCTCCGTGCAGCTTCCATGGAAGTTCTCCACCAGCCACTCTTTCTTCGTTTTGTCCGAGATAAACTGGTCGCCGCTGACCACTCTTCCGGTCCAGGTCCGGATATCCGGATTTACTTCTTTGCAGCACTCCTCCGCCAGCTTTCGAAGCTTCTCATCTGCTGGGAATGCAAAGATATCCATCTGCGGAATCTGTCCCACCGGATAACCAAAACCGGTGGCATCCATATCATGCTGTACCGCATCAACAGAAAGGACGATATCCCCGATATTGATTTCTGCTTTCAGCGAACCGGCAATTCCGGTATTAATCACTCCATCTACCTGATAGCAGTCCGCCAGAATCTGGGTGCACACTGCTGCATTCACCTTACCGATTCCGGAGCGCACTACCACCACCGGCTTTCCCTTCAGGCTGCCTCTGTAAAAATCCATACCAGCCCTTGTCTCCACGGATACCTCTTCCAGACAATCCTTAATTCTTGCTACCTCCTGGTCCATCGCTCCGATAATTCCTAACATGAAAAAACCTCCGTTTCTTTTTTCTTGCTGTGTATCTGCTGAACAGCTACAATTTCTTCTACATTATAAAGGACTTGACATTCTTTTTCAATCCATTATACTAGTACCCAGAATATAAATTATTCGATATAACAGATTGCAGAATACCGGATTGCAGAACGGTATTCTTGAACTTGAAAGGAGGTTTCCCCTATGGATTATAAGACACAAGGTGTTTGCTCCCGGTCGATTCATTTTGAAGTCGTGGACAATAAGCTGACCAATGTATCCTTCCTGGGCGGCTGTTCCGGTAATGCACGCGGTCTTTCCAGCCTGCTGGAGGGTATGGATATCGACCAGGTTATTGAGCGTCTGGATGGAATCAAGTGCGGCCCCCGGCCTACATCCTGCCCGGACCAGCTTGCAAGAGCATTAAAGCAGTACAAAGAAACCATGTAGTTGGCATCCCGCCAATTACATGGTTTCTTTTTGATTCATGTACTGCAGGATTCCCATCGCCACCGTCCAGGCAACCCGGTCCTGATATTCCTCCGTCTCCAGCTTTCTTGCTTCCTCCGGGTTCGACAGAAAACCGGTCTCCACGATAATCGACACCGGCCTGGAATGTGTCAGCAGATAATAATTTCCATTCGCCTTAGCCTGCCTGCGGTTTCCGGCTCCCAGTACATAGTCGAACCGCTTCTGCATCAACTGGGCAAACTCCTTTCCCTCTTCCGAATTCTGATAGTAAAACACCTGCGGTCCGGAAATCTCCGGCCCGTGATAGCTGTTTTGATGGATGCTCACCATCGCTTCCGGAGCCGTTCCATTGATAATCTCAATCCGCTTCCGCATATCCGCCGTCTTTTTATTCTTATCTCCTGCAGAATGCAGCCCCTCGTCCTTCTGCCGCGTCAGCGCCACCGTCACATCATTCGCCTCCAGATATCCTTTAATCCGGTAAACGATTTCCAGGTTAATATCCTTTTCCAGCTGGCCCTCTGCCCCGATTTTTCCGGGATCCGGTCCGCCGTGACCGGCATCCAGAATGATGACCCGCGCTTTCTTTGCCTCCCTGGTCTGCAGGGACTCCGCATTCTGACGGCTTACCTGGAAGACCGCCCGGTCCTGCGCCGAAAATCCATGCTTTCCGCCCTCAATCCGGCCGCCTCCATGAAAAAATACCGCAGTTACTGCAAACAGCATCAGAATCCCCAGCACATTCTGCCAGAATCCGTCCTTCATACTCCACCGCCCGCGCTCCCGGTAACGCATTCCTGCGCCCTGTTTCTTCTAAATCTATGAAGAGAGCCCGGAAAAAAGTCCGGATAATCAATCCCACTTTAAATAATTAAAATCAGCCAACGTTTCCTCCAGAATATAATCCAGATATTCCGACTGCACACTGGCTCCGGCAAATTCCGACCACAGCTCATACTGCTCGCTTTCCTTTAGCTGCTCTGCAATCTCAATCGCCCTTCCCCAGTAATAATAGCAGTTTGCCTTCGCATAAACCTTGGACATCTGCTCCTTCTGCTTCTGGGTAAAGCCGACCTCCGTCATCTTCTGAAGCTGGTCATAAGCCTGATTGTAAAATACATTTTCCAGGAATGGAACCCGATACTCGGAAAATTTCAGAAGGTTCTCATCCTCACTGCCGTTTGCCCTGGCCCAGGAATCCATATCCAGAATCTGTGTGTGATATCGGAAATCCCCGTCATCCTGGAAATAAAGAACGCCGTACTGACAAGGCGGAGTCGCCAGGGAACTGGTCACCACCTCATAGATTCCGGTCTCGCCGCCCCACTCCGGGTCGCTGTTCATATAATGCTGTACATGAAGATGACCGCTCAGATAAAGCGTCGCTCCCCATCCCACCAGCATCTCAATCAAAGGATCGCTGTGCTCGATGGTACAGTCCTCCTCATAAATCCGGCTTTCCTCCAGAAGATTGTGATGGCTGACCGGAAGAAGCATCACTCCGGCTTCATAGGCTGCATCAAGCTGCTCCTCAATCCAGTCATAAGTCTCCGTATCAATCATCCCGCCAACCAGATTCACCGGGTCATACTGGCAGGAATCCAGCATCAGCGCCCACACGGACTCGCTGACCGGATACACATAGCTCAGGCTTTCCGTATCCCGGCTGATGGCCTCGTCATATCCGAAATCCCGGTAAATCTCGTAAAACTGCTGCGGGGACGTCTTCTCCGCCGGAATCCTGCGTCCCTCCGAAAAACGAGACGCGCCGATGTTATTAATATCGTGGTTACCCGGAATTACCACAACCGGAATCCCGGCCTCCTCAATCCGCTTTAAATACCCGGCCAGCTCCTCATGGCTTTTCCATTCTCCGTTCAGGCTCAAATCGCCGGGAAGAATCAGAAGGTCCGGCCTTTCCTGAATTACCTCCTGGGTAAATGCCTCTGTAATTTCCCATATGTAATTCGTCACCTTGCCGTCCCCGTGCTCTACCATCTGGACAAATTCCGGTCCCTGGTCGGTAAGCTCCCTGGCAAGATAATGAATATCCGCGCCAATCAGAATTTTTAAGCCGGGTACCGTCTCCATCGCAGCCGAAGTTCCGGCATCCGGGAAAGGCTCTATGGTTTCTGAGGTTGGCTCTGTGGGCTTCTCCACCTGGGGTGCTGTCGTCTCCTTTTCGGTCTCCGTCACCTCTTCCGTCTCCGTCGGCAGCTCCTCCTCCGGCCGCCGTCTGGTACATCCGAAGGTTCCCGATACCGCCAGACAGCAGGCCAGCCCCAGCGGCAGCGCCCTCCGGCAGACCGCGCCAAATCCGCCCGGACTGCCGGCCGTGCTCCATCCATGAGGCCCGCTTCGTCTGTGACCGCTCTTCCGCATCACTCCATTTACCAAGCCTTCCTTTTTCTTTCTCATAAAATCCAGCCCCTCTCAAATGTTATTAAGAAAAAAGGTGTCCTGCCGCTAAACTACTCATTCACCTTCACCACATCCCAGACCTCCTCGGTCTCAAAGCCCAGCTTCCAGCAGGCCACTCCGGCCAGGTCATATTCCCGGATTAAATCCATCTTTAGCCCCAGTGACTTCTCTTCTTCCAGCCAGATTTCCTTTCTCACGCCTTCATCCTGAATCTCACCATAATAAAGTCCGCTTTCATCCTGCCAATACATGGATACCTTCTTGGATTCTGCCCATTTCTTTGCATCTGCGATTCCCAATGCATCTGAACTGGTTCCATCTGGTCCCTCTTTCCAGACTCTGGTATAGAAAGGAACCGCATTGATCACCTTTTCCTTTGGAACCAGCTCCAGCGTATCCTCAATTCCCTTCTTCACATAGCCATAAGACGCCACCGGACCGGCTTCGCCGCCCGCATAATGCTCGTCATAGCCCATGATTATCACATAATCCGCCACGATGCCCTGCTCCCTGCGGTTGTAAAAAGCATTGTACACCGCCGGGACATAATTATCCACAGAAAGTACAATCTGCTTCTGTCGGCAGGCCACCGAAAGTTCCCGGATAAACTGTACATAATGAGGACCGGCGCTTTCCTTGATTCCCTCAAAATCCAGATTCAGGCCATCCAGGTCATACGTCTCCACCGCCTCCATCAGACCGGCTATCAGCTTCTTTCTCACCGACGTTCTGGAAAGGAGGACCTCAGACTGGACATCCTTGCTGAAATTATCTAACAGCGCCCAAACCTGGATTCCCTGCTCATGCAGCTGATCCACATAATTCCGGTCAGCAAAGGAAGTGAAATTTCCTTCATTGTCCGTCAGAGCAAACCAGGTTGGCGATACCACATTCACGCCCTTTGTCTTTTCAAGAAGCGCCTGAATCTTCTGGTTTGCTTCCATGCTGGTAACCTGATGCCACACCAGGCACACCTTCTCATCCATAGAAATATTGGTATATACCGGCTGCTGGAACGTGCTCAGATAAGTAACCGTCTCCGAATCTCCAAGCCGCCGCTTTTCCATATATCCCACATGGCCGTTCTCTGTGCGGACCTTCACCCATCGCTCCATGGAATCCAGCACCTTCACCAGCGTTCCCTCCGGCTCATCCGCTACCACCGGACTCTTGATTCCGCCCTTTTGCCGGACCGCGCCATTCTTCTTCAGGACCGTCCACTCATCCGCTTCCCAGCCCGTATCGATAAACGCCCTTTTTACCTCATCCTCCGCGAATTCCGCTATCCGGACATCCGTATAGGAGGATACCAAATCCGAAGACAGATATACTCCGTCCGGCTCCACTCTTAAAAAGGGCGCACCGCTGCTGCTTTTTGTCTCCTCATCCGCATATACGATAGAATCCGGCAGAGTGTACACCAGAAGCCGTTCCTTCTCATCCCAGTAAAACCGCTCATTCAGGTTCTGGTTCACCCAGGAAATCGGCAGATAAAGCTGGCCGTCCCGAACGATTCCGGCCGCCTCCTGAAGCTCATTATCCAAAAATAATGCCGTTTCCTCCCCGGATACCCCATAAAATTGTTCCAGGTCCGCCCTTTCCTTCGTCGGTGAATACTTTACATACGCCGTATATCCCATATATCCTATGAAAATACAGAGAATCAGGCCAATCGCAGCCAGCATCGGGACCACTTTCTTCATCACTTGCACACCCTTCCGTCTTCTTTTGTTTTTTGCTGTCTCTACCGGTTGTGTATTACTTCCCATTATGGTTTATTATAGCACAGAACAACTTCGAGAGTTTTACTTTTTTTTGAAGTTTTTATGTATCTGTCTCCGGTTCACTGCAGGCTGAAATGGACCCGGCTCAAATCTGTCTTTTTCTCTGTGTTTTTTGCTGCGCTCGTAAAACTCCCGGCTGTTCTCCTTCCCACCTCCTGACTTTGCATTCATCTGTCTTTCCCCTCTTCCACCTCCCGTCTCTGCATTCATCTGCATCGCTGCATCCGTCTGCGCCGCTGCATTCATCTGCGCCGCCGTGTTACCTGCGCCCGCTGTCGCCTGCCTCACCCTTTGTCCGGTTCCGGCAGGTATGCAGCAGATTCTTATAGTGCTCCAGCTGCGCTTTCCGAACCAATTCCTCCAGGTGTTTCTGCTTCTCCCATGCCTGCCTGGCATCCAGGTCCAGATACACCAGGTCAAAATGAATCTCCTTCAGGCGGCCGGTATCCGAATTGACATAATCCGCCATATACACGGCCCCGTCCTCCCGAACATCAAAAATCTTGTACCATTCCCGCTCCTGCCGTATCCGTTTTCCATCAATGAAAATCGGAACGCCCTGGTTTCGGTAACGTCTTAGCTGTTCTACAAAAGCATACTGCTCCGAGTTCTGCTTTTTTCTTCTTCTGTCTGTTCCCATATCCTCCCCTCCAATACCTGTCGAAAAGATTCTGAAACCGATACACCGGACATCTGCAGGAGGGAGGTTTCTACCGTGACATATTAACTTCCTTTTCAGTCTGCAGATATCCATGCTCCGCCTCAGCCTCTTTTCTTTCCAGTCCAGATTCTCCCCAGAAATTCAGCCATCTCCTTATCAATGGAAAATGCATCCGGCGCAAACGGAACGGTTTCAAAATTCAGGAAATAACGCCGTTTCATCTCCCGTCTGGCTTCCTCGCTTCCGAAAACCATCAAGAAATTCCAGTTATCCCTGCCCTTCTGCAGCCATTCCCTCCGTTCTGCCACTTCCCTGATCTTCCACTCATTCAGAGCGCCCAGGAAGCACTTCATCCGGCACTGCAGAAATTCTGCCGTCCCTCCGTCTTTCAGACTTCCAAAATCCATCAGGATTGCTTCATAACCATTCTGAAGGCAAAACGCCAGTTCCTCTGCTCCGCTCTGCGGAAAATAATCCACGCCCAGAATCGAAACCGCAGGCTGGCACGGTGCCGATGCCGCAGGCTGGCGCAATGCCGAAACCGGGTCCTGGCACGACGTCACTTTCAGAGACCGGCCGCATGACCGGCCGGTACAGACAGCTGTCAGTTCTTCTATCCCGCCAGGTCCGTTCCACTCCAGCACCGCCGTCCGCTTCAGCTCCATCGCTGTCAGGTAATTTGCAAACAGGATGGTAAAGTGCGTCACTCCGCATCCCGGACCGGCTCCCAGAATCCCTATGGTTTTTCCTTCTTTTTTCTCTGCTTTCTTCCACATGCTGCTGATTCCAGCCACCTCCTTATTTTCCGTAACACACACGGTTTCCCCCGCGCCATCCCGCCGCTTTCCTCTTCGATTTCCTTCCAGAGCATCTGAATCCACGCCTCCGCCTCATGGCCGGGCCGGAATGGATTCGAAAACAACGGAGCCCGCAGACAGCGACTCCGCCATCTGCCCTCCGGCCGTCTCATCTGGATTCCCCGGTCAGTGAAATTGTAGATAAGAATCCGGTTCTCTCCCATCTCCAGAAACGTTTCCTTCGGCGGACAGTTCCACCACTTTCCCCCTGCCACCAGCAGGCTTACCGCAGGTGTACTGCCGTCCCCGGCGCTCCCGCCGCTCTCCTCTCTGCCATCATCCCAGACGCCTCTGTCCTGAATCACAACCGGATAATGATGCTGCAGAAACCGGGCCTGTCTGCCATAATAAGGCTTCACCGCGCACCCAAATGCCTGAAAGATTCCAAAATCATCCATTCCGGCCCTTCTGCTTTCCTGAAGCTTCCGCATATGAAAAGAGGAATGACACTCCTCATACAGGTTCGGAATCCCCATCCGCCAAAGGCAGGCACTGAGGGCAAGGCTGATATGGGTTGCGCCGGTGCCTGGCTCACTGCCATACACCGCCACAATCAGAGATGATACCGGCCGCTCTATTAATTGTTCCAAATCCTCCTCAAGCTGGCTCACTGAACCGTAGCGTTCCTCCTGTAACGGCTCCAGACAGGCAGTTAAAATCCGTCCCGCTTCACGGCTCCACATTTTTTGTCCCAACACAGCAGGGGGCACCTCTATGTCGGGATATGACGCGGTCACCAGATAGAAAAGGAGTCCACCAATGGCATAAATATCCGTGCGCTCATCTAACCGTTTCGTGCAATCATACTGTTCCGGAGCGGCAAAGCCAACGGTCCCAAACCGCTGTCTGGCCTGATTCGCTTCTGTAAGCCTGTCCGCCTGGCCAAAATCAACCAGCTTAATGGTTTCATGGCATACTAATATATTTTTCGGTTGTAAATCTAAATGTAATATGGGTTCTGTCCCTGCAGAATGCAGGTATTTTACCACGCCGCATATTTGAATCGCATACCGAAGTACGGTGCAGCGGGTCAGAGGCCCCTGGCGGCTGACCAGGGATTCTAAAGAATCGCCTTGGAGATATTCCTCCACGAGGTAGCTGTACGCCTCGTCTTCCTCAATGTCATAAATCACCGGCAGGCACGGATGATGCAGCTCCTTCAGAAGAAGAGCCTCCTTCCGAAATGCCTCATAGCAGAGACTGCTCTTTGCAACCATCTTGATTGCCCGGTACTCCTCCAGCTCCTTGTGAAGAGCCAGATATACCGTCCCGTTCCTTCCCTTTCCGATTATCTGACACAGTTCATATTTTCCGGATAAAATCGTGTCCCCAATGCTCCACCTCCTTCATCCGGCATCATCTCTTGGGAATATTTTACTATATTTCCCACTATTTTACAATACTTTTTTTCAAAACTATTAAATTTTTTTAAATTTCATCATAGCAATTGCTATTTTGTGATATAGTATAGTATATTAATATGGAAGAAGTTTATCTTCTTCCACCACCAGCCCACATTTTGAGATTGTCAGGATAGGAAGTGATTCTTAATGAAGATAGAACGAATAAATGAAAATCAAATCCGCTGCACCTTAAACCATTTCGATTTGAGCGTGCGTAACTTGAATTTAAGCGAACTGGCTTACGGCAGTGAAAAAGCCAAGAACCTGTTCCGGGAGATGATTCAGAAGGCTTCAAATGAAGTTGGCTTTGAAGCAGATGACATCCCATTGATGGTAGAGGCCATCCCATTATCCAATGAAAGCGTTATGCTGGTTATCACAAAGATGGAAGACCCGGAGGAGCTGGACACCCGCTTCGCCAAATTTTCCCCCATGTCCGATGACGAGGACAGCCTGTTGAATGACCTGGCCAGCGAACTTTTAGAGGGCGCGGATGGACTGATGCAGTACTTAAAAGCGGCGCAGACCCCATCCTCCCTGATGGATGCCGGACCGGAGACCGATTTATCCGGCTGCGCTCCGACCCAGACAGAGACCGAGGCCGAATCCGCCTCACCACAAAACAGCATCCGCATATTTTCATTCTCCTCACTGGACCTTGCTTCCGATGCCGCAAAAGTAGTCGAGCCCTCCTTTACCGGAGAAAGCGTTCTCTACAAAAAACCGAATTCCAGCCAGTACTTCTTAGTGGTAAAACGAAGCTCCGATTCCCTGGCATTCAGCCGCATCTGCAACATCCTTGCGGAATACGGGAATAAGATCCACCACGATTATGCTACCGAAGCTTACTATGAGGAGCATTATGAAACCATTATCCGGCAGAATGCCATCGCCTCTCTGGCTCTTCTGTAGGATTTCCAACAAAATAGCAGGAAATGCAAAAGACCGCTCTCGGACGATTTCAAATCCTTCCGTGCGGTCTTTTGCGCTTATTCTCACTTATAATGCTGCCAGTACTTCATTCATATTTGCAACCAGTGTATCACAGTCGATTCCGTGAACCATGCATGCCTCTTCCAGAGACTCAGCCTGCGCGGATGGGCATCCCAGGCAATGCATACCTGCTCTCATCAGCATCGGAGGGATTGCCTCGTGCATCTGAACTAACTCACCGATTAACATATCTTTACTAATCTGCATCTTATGTTTCCTCCTTCTAATCGTACTACCTATCACTATAATACGATTCCCTCCATTTGACAAGGAGGAATTTCCGGAAAGAAAGCCAAAACAGACAGAAAGCAAATGAAAAAACACTCCGGAAATCTGCCGGAAACGTCAAATGGAAAAATATTAAAAAATGTTTTTATATTTATACAGATGCACCTGCATTTTCCACTTGAATAATTCCAGGTTTTAGTATAAAATAAAGTCAAATCTATTAGAATAATTAAGGAGGTATTTTATCATGGCATATGTAATTACTGATTCTTGTGTTAGCTGCGGTACCTGTGCTGGCGAGTGTCCAGTAGGCGCTATTTCTGAGGGTGACGGCAAGTACGTTATCGACGCTGACAGCTGCATTAGCTGTGGTACCTGTGCTGGCGTATGCCCAACCGGTGCTATCGAGGAATAATCAAAGCTTACATAAGTGCCTCTTCCTGTTGGAAGGGGCATTTTTGTTTTCCCCGCTCTTTCATACACGACCGGGAAACACATTCGAAATCGCATACCGGTCTAAGTTCAAACCTTTAAGGAGACAACAAATTATGAAAAAACCTGTAATCGGACTTACCCCTTCCCATAATACCGACAATGACGACATTTCCCTGCGTCCCACCTACATCCGGGCGATAGAAGCCGCCGGAGGCGTTCCCTTCGTCCTTCCTTTGGAAATCGCAAAAGAAGACCTGCACCAGTTAGCAGACCTTTGTCAGGGCTTTCTCTTTACCGGCGGCCCGGACCCCCATCCATTTTTATGGGGAGAAGAAATCCATCGAAACTGCGGCTCCATCTCCGTCAAGCGTGACCGCCTGGAGCTGGACCTGCTCTCCATCGCCATGGAGCAGAAAAAACCGATTCTGGGAATCTGCCGCGGCGCCCAACTGATTAACGTGGGATTAGGCGGAGACATTTATCAGGACATCAAGAGTCAGTATGAATCCGTATTTCCGATTGCCCACAGCCAGCCGCTGTACTATACCTCCCCCTCTCACCATGTGGACATTATGGAAAACAGCCTCTTAGCCGAGCTTGCCGGAACCGCCGCACGCATCCCAGTCAACAGCAGCCACCACCAGGCCGTGCGGAAGCTTGGAAAAGGCCTGATTGCCGGCGGCATCGCCCCGGACGGTCTCACGGAAGAAATCGAAATGCCCGGCTACCCGTTCCTGGTTGGCGTCCAGTGGCATCCGGAATATCTGTGGGAAACCGACGAAACCGCTAAAAATCTGTTTTTGAAGTTTATTGAAGCTTGCCGTTCCGTCCAAAACGCTTCCTTTTAAAGAATGGAATCTTCGCAGCTGCCGCCTCCGCCTTGCTCAGGCTGTCCCGCTGGCAGCTGCGGATAATCTCGTCAATCTGACGATACCGCTCCTCCTCCCGCTCATCCCGAATCCGCATCAAATCTTCCAATTCTTCCGCAATCCGTTCATTCACCAAACCGCTGATATCCTGACTCAGCTTCTCATTATTCACCGCCAGCGCCCGCCCGATAATGTGGTCCATAATCTGCTGGAACTGAACCATCCGCTCCTCCTGGCTCACCACACTCAGCCCGCCTTCCGTTTCATTCTCAAATTTAGCTGCATTCTCCTTTCCAGCCCCGCTCTCATCTTTCAATCCATACCCATTTCCGGCTTTAGTCTCATTTTTCATTTCATATTCATTTCCGGCTTCACTCTCATTTTTCATTCCGAACTCTTTTCCAGCTTCACTCTTGCTTTTTATTCCGAACTCTTTTCCAGCTTCATTCTCGTTTTTTATTCCGTTCTTGTTCTGGATTCCGTTCTCATCCCAGTCTCCCGCTTCGTTTTCATTCCGCAGCTCCACGCTCCGGTCTGCAAGAGAAATGATACCCGGCTCTGCATTTGCTTTGCACAAACCCTCCGCATAATAATTCCTTTCTGCAATGGCAGAATGCTTGTCCGGCATGTCCTGCTGTCTTCCATCCCCCCGACTGATATTTTGCCCACCATCATCCTGACCGACTTCATTCCAACAGGCGTTATTCTGACAAGCTTCATCCTGCCTGTCATCATTCTGTCTGCCTTCCATCCTTTGAGTTCCGCTCCGCTGAGATTCTTCTTTCAGATGAATGACACTTGCCGGGTTTCTTCTTTCCCATGACGATGACCGTTTCCGCTCTCTGCCCCTGTTTTTCATATCAACCTGCCCATCCTTTTCCTTCAGACTGTCTTCTTGCTGATTCTCCTGCTGGTTCATCCGTTGTTTTTCCCAGAGATTCACTTCCTGACTTCCTCGCAGATTTGCTTCCTGGTTCTCCTGCGGATTTACTTTCTGATTCTCCCGCCGGCCATTCAGCTTATGCTCCGGGAGGTTTTCCTGCAGCGTCCTGGACATGTCCTCCTCCAACACCTCTGCCGTCTCCGCAATCCCTTCCTCCTGCGCCATCACCTGCTCCAGCGCGCTCTTAATTGCTTTTAACTGATAGCCCTTCTCCTTCAGCTTCTTTACCTGACAAAATAAACGTATATGAAAATCTGTATAATATCGATGCCCCATCTTATTTCTGGGAATCGAAATCCCCAGTTCCTCCTCCCAATACCGCAGGACATGGGTTTCCACATCAACCTTTTTCGAGGCATCTGATATAAAATAACGTATCTCCTCCATCCCCTCACTCCTTGTCCTTGTATTTCGTGACCTTAGTAACATATATATGTGAAGGTAAGAAGGATTATGAATCGGCAAGAAAATAAAAAAGCCATACCGTCGAGGCATGAATATGACCGCCTTACGGTATGGCTGAATGAGTTTTATTCTGTTTAAAGTTTATTTTTGTTTGGTCAATCCGGTAAGTTACCGATTCAATTAGATTGGGCCGGAAGTAAGTAAAACACCCTCGGTTCTGGTTGCATGTACTTCGGTTGCTCCTGAGAAAGACCATACGGCATGAGTCGCTCTTAAACGATAGTAGTAGCCGGGTTCGCAGCCTTCGATATTAAAGCTTTCAGAAACTGCATTTAAATCCTTTGCCTCTTCCTTGTCCTCATATACTATCTGCTTAAATGACACTTGATTCCAAACCTGTTCCGCCTCATCCCATTGGTCTAAATATATATTCATACGTATTTTCTTTACAGGAACATGTGCTGCTGTCGATGCATAAGCCCCCAGCACACCATACCCTTCATTCGAAAGAGTCAGCGTGGAAACTGCAATGTATGTGCCCCTGGTTTCATTATCATAATCAACAGACTGTTTTACACCTTTAGGCAACAACACCGACTCTTCCTTTACAGATGAAATATTCGCCACAGGCTGTTCCTTTACATCAGAGTCCGCTAACACTGTCATTTGCGCTGTCATGCAGCTAATAAGCACTCCTATAATTAATCCTAACTTCTTTTTCATTATCTTTTTACCTCTTCTATTCCGAAATTATTTTTCTAAGGTCAAATTACATATAATATTACAAAACTCCTCTTCTTCCATAATTCCGCAAAAATAATAATGAGCATTTTCCATCTGAGTATACGCAATATATTCTATTCTGCCATCCTCGATTTTACTTTTTCTAATTGGTATCTCTTTATTAATCCACTCATTAAATACTGATGTATATTTCTCACAATCTGAAAAAACTGCATTTGAGTTACTTTTCAAAAGAGAGACTTCATACATATACAAACAATTGTTTCCATATTCAAATTCCAATCTTGCGTGGCCATCTTCAATCACCACTGTCGAAAGTTTCATCCCTTCTGGTATATAGTTTATCTTTAAAACAGGCATTTTCAATTCTTCTTTTACCTGATCAAATGTCTTTTCTAAACTACTCTTTTCAGAGATAATATCTTCCTGATTGTTCCAAACAATATCCGTTTTCTTCCCTTCCCTCACCTCACTTATATACTTAAACGGTCTCATCGCCAACACATCAATATTGGGATTCAACCCGATTACGGCTACGGTTACAGCCATCGCAGCCGCTATTACCCCGGCAGTTTTTAATGGATGACGTAAGAACCTTAATTTTGAGCCGTTTCTTCTCTCTGCGTTCTCGACACCGTGCTCCTCAAAGGTTTCTTCTGCACCCTCTGCCGTTAATTGCTTCTCATTCAGAATTCCTTCACGTTGAAATGCTTCCTTTTCCTCTTCGTTAAAGTCTTCCAATTTCCTTGGGGTGATGCCTCGCACTTCCATCTTTGCCAGAATGACCTGGAACTCGTCTTTCGGCGGGGATGGTATCTCTTGTCCGGCCAGAGGCGTGTCTGATTCTGCTTCCTGCTCTGCCCATTCCATCCTCTTTATCATATTTTTCTGATTGAGGCCGTAAGCATCCTTTATTAATTGTTCTATGGATTTGTATTTTGGCATACCGTGCGGAGCTTGTGCATTTATGAATGTCCCCTGGGTATACTTTTGTGAATGACAGCCAGCTTCGTTCTTGTCCACATTACACCTCATCTAACAAATTCCCCTAAAGTTCCCAATGGTTTCAGGGTTGACATTTTATTTTCAAGCATTACTATAATACTATAAAGATACTCTTGGAGGTTAATACCAAGTGAAAGAATCTGATAATTCTTTCCAAAATTGCCTTCTCACACTGAATAAAGGAATTTGTGAAAAACTGTAATCAGAACGGGACTAAAACCCTTCTAAAAAGCTTTCACATCTGCCTGTATGTGCTGAAAAGCACCCACTGATTGGAGGAAATTATGAAAAAAATTATTTTAACCGGCGGCGGAACTGCCGGTCATGTTACGCCAAATCTCGCCCTGCTTCCTGCATTAAAGGAAAAGGAATACGAAGTACGCTATATCGGTTCCTATCAGGGCATTGAAAAAAAATTAATTGAGGGAGCAGGCATCCCTTATGAGGGAATCTCATCCGGAAAGCTGCGCCGTTATTTTGATTTCAAAAATTTTTCTGACCCCTTCCGCGTTTTAAAGGGATATGCGGAAGCTTTAAAAATCATAAAAAACTATAAACCTGATGTAGTTTTTTCAAAAGGCGGGTTTGTTGCTGTCCCTGTCGTTTTAGCTGCTAAGCATTACAAAATTCCAACTATCATCCATGAATCCGACATCACACCGGGACTTGCAAATAAAATCTGCATTCCCTCTGCAAAAAAGGTTTGCTGTAACTTTCCAGAAACAGTTTCTTATCTGCCTGCGGATAAAGCGGTTTTAACCGGCTCTCCTATTCGAGAAGAATTATTAAAGGGCGACCGCCTCTCCGGTCTTCAGTTTGCCCACTTAAGCCCGGACCGTCCGGTCATTCTGGTCATCGGCGGCAGTTTGGGATCCGTAAAGGTTAATACGGCTGTTCGAAGTATCCTTTCCCGTCTTCTGGAAAATTTCCAGGTGATACATATCTGCGGAAAGGAGCATCTGGATGATTCCCTGATTGGAACTCCGGGATATGTACAGTATGAATATGTCGATAAACCACTGAAGCATCTGTTTGCCGCTGCCGATATCGTAATTTCCCGTGCCGGTGCGAATTCCATCTGCGAGCTTCTGGCTCTTCGGAAACCGCATCTGCTGATTCCGCTGTCTGCGGCTGCCAGCCGGGGGGACCAGATTTTAAATGCGAAATCCTTCCAAAAGCAAGGATTCAGCTCCGTACTGGAAGAGGAAGCATTAACGGATGATTCCCTTTACCAGGCAATTCAGGATTTATATGCCAACCGTGAGACTTACATCCGCACCATGGAACAGACACAGTTAAACAACGCTGTCGAAACCATCGTTTCCCTGATTGATGCCTGCACACAAAAAAATTAAGATTTGATTCAAAAACGCTCTGGGGCCTGCTTCCGGCTAAAGGCCATATTTAGGCCCCAGTTTTTCTCTTAATATTTTTCTTGCTCTGGAGATTCTTCCCCGGCAGGCTACCGGAGTTATCTTTAAAATCTCTGCGGTCTCCTTCTGCGGAATCTGATAAATCAAATGCAGCTTTGCCGCGGCATTTAAATCCTTGCTCAATGCTGAAACTGCATCCTGCACATCCCGAAACAATTCATCACAGATTACCTGATCCATCAGATTATCGCCATATCGAAATATCATTTCTTCACTTTCGACAAAATTATCTGCATCTAAAATCAGTTTTTCTCTGTTGTTTTTTCGGAAATAGTCTATGCTTTTATTCCTTGCAATTGTAGCCAGCATTCCTTTTTTATAGTTTGGCGGAGCATCTAAAGGATAATGTTCATAATATGAGATAATGGATTCCTGAACAATATCATCTACATCCTTCGACGGCACACCATAGTGCAGCGTCAGGATACGGAGAGGCTTCTGATAGTCATCATAAATGGCCTGCAACAGCTCATTTATATCTTGCTGCATAATGTTCTCCTACCTTGAATGATTACAGACAACTGCTGATACGCTCCGCTGTCTCCTTCAATTCCTCTGGATTCGAACTGCCGGGATTCCAGGTTACAATAGGTGCTCCATCCTCATATCTCGGAATTACATGCATATGGAAATGGAAAACCGTCTGTCCGGCTGAGGTTCCATTATTCTGAACCAAATTAAAGCCGGTACATCCCAGACTTTTCTTCATCGCCGCTCCAATCCGACCGCCAAGCTGCAGAACCTTCGCCGCATAGCGTTCATCCAGTTCACATACATCTTTAAAATGCTCCTTCGGCAAAATCAGCGCATGCCCTTTCGATGCCGGCCCCATGTCTAAAATCACACGGAACAGTTCATCCTCATATACCGTTGCTGCCGGAATTTCTCCATTCGCAATCCTGCAAAAAATGCAATTTTCGTCTCTCATGCTACTCTCCTCCTTTATCTTCTGTCTGCTGCCTTACGAACGCCTTGGCTTACGATACAAGAATACCGCCAATACCAGTCCGATCAGTACACCTGCAATATGTGCCAGATTATCTGTCTCCACACTTCGAAATCCCAGATACAAGGACAGTATGATCATCATACCAATCCGTCTGGTATTAAAGTCTTCCAATCTTCCCCGGTTGGCAAGCACTACATACAGCAGTCCGCCCGCCACGCCAAAGATCGCACCGGATGCCCCTGCTGAAACCACATTCGGAGGATTTCCCACCTGTATTTCCATAAACAGATAATATGCAACCGATACAAGATTCGCTCCAACACCGCAGCACAAATAAAAAATCAAATATTTGACCCTGCCCATCGCTCTCTCCAGATAGTCTCCTAACAAGAAAAGAACTAACATGTTATTGACAAGATGGCCAATTCCGAAATGCATAAAGATTGATGTCAGCAAACGGTAATACTCGCCCTCTAAAACATATGGCACATACATCGCCCCATGTTCCAGCATGTAAGAGGCGCTTTCCGAAGAACCGGTTAAATCCACAAATAGGAAATAAATAATATTTACAATTATAATTCCCCAGGTAACGTAAGCTTTTCGCTTCCTTTCATCCATGTCTGCGGCTCTCCTTCATATTAATGGCATTATTTTAGCATAAATAAGACGATTTGTTAAGCATCTTACAGAAATTTTCAAAGACGGTCCCCTTTTTAAAAACATCATCAGTAAAAAATGAATGAAATATCAGCAATATTCAGCTTGTCTCCAGGAAAAAGAGGATGCAGTTCATTCGCTTCTAAAGCGTCTTCTCCTACGGAAGTTCCATTGGATGAATTCAAATCTGTAACCTGAAATACACCATCTTCCTCATCAATCCGAAGATGAAGACGGCTGACGGTATCTCGGTTCAATACATAGTCTACAATCCCTTCCTGCTTCCCGATAATGAACGGAAAGTAGGGAATCGGTATATCCGCAATTGACAAATCAAGACTTTTTAAGACATGCTGCCGACCGCCGCTTCCGGCTGCCTCCGATAACAGTACCGTATTCGGCCCTTCTTCAAATTGCGGCTCTGCTGCCTCGGTTTTTCCCCTGCTCTGTCCCTTCTCCGGAACAGTCTCTCCATCTTTCCGGCGTAATCCTCTCCTGGCCGGTTCGGAATTTTCTCCGTTTAATCCGCTTTCCGTTTCTTCCTCCGCCTCGTCCTCTTCAAATGTCATATACCAGTCCATTTTTGAATTTACCGGTATTTTCTGTACGGCAGCTTTTGCTTTTTTCTTTTTTTGGAAGAGAAATCCGGCAAACCCGGACAATATGCCGATATCCGCTGCCAGCAAATACGGTCCGTATTCACGAAGTCCTGGTATCCCCTTTAAAAGCCACACAGCAGCCGGGCCTGCGAGTAAAAAAACGATCAGAAAACAAATCTGCCTTCCGATTCCATGCCCGTCCCCAGTCTCCGGAAGTTCTTTTGCAGAATCTGGATTCGTTTCTTTATGAAAAGAATCTTCCGATATATTTTCCGGTATATCCTCTGCACTCACTTCCATCCGCCGCTGCCTGAAATCCTTTGTTTTCTCATCGGGTACACTCGCTTCTGCCCTGTCCTCTTCTGTCAAATCCGGTCCCTTTCTTTTCTTCCGGACATTACTATCGCTGCCATATTTTCCTCCTTCCGGTGTGCGCTTCCCATCACATACAGATGATTGTGATGTGCTTCTTTCACGCTTCCTTTCAACGGCCCCGCCGTCCGGCTCTTTTTTCTGACTTCCTCTCTGACTCTCCCGCACGGCCTGCAGCAAATCCTCCATGCCAAAATAATCCTTCTGACATTCCTGAAATAACCGGTATGCCAGCACTACGGTATCATCATCATGGTGGTCTGCCTTTTTTAAAAGATACTGGAGAAGCTTTTCCATCGCCTCCGGAAAGTTTCCCTCATATCCAGGCACATAGCAAAGCCATATCTGATACGATTCCGGCTGGATATATATGTATTCCGGCTCCAGAAGAACCCGTGATTCCTGAAGGAGATAATCTTCCATGCCATTTAAAGCTGCGCCAATCCCTGTAATCAGACGGCTTAGTTCTTCCCTCTTAATCTCCCGGAATTCCAGGATTCTGCTTAAGGGCTGCTTCGATGTAATTTCATAGTAGTAGTATCGGTTCTGCTCCTCCTGTTTTACCCGGAATTTCAGCAGTCCCTCTATCGAATTTCCCGCAAGCATACGAATCTCAAAGCTTTCCGGATTCGGTTCCAGCGCATCCAGAATCAAATAGTTATGGCGCATCTCCCTCTTGTAACTGACTTTCATGTCGCTCCTCCAACTGTTTTAGCGCGGCAACCTGCCGCAAAAACTCCTCCGGCTCATAAATCCGGCTGGATATCTCCAGTCCCCACCTCCCGCTCTCCTGCTGGCCGGATGCCTCCCCGTAAATCCGCCCGATTCCTTTCCTTATCTGCAGGTCTGTCTGTTCCATGGACAGCAGAAATTCCGGGTTGTTTTGAAATTGTTCTTCTATCTCCTCCAAGCGGTCATCCTCATCATGCCGGACAGCCTCCACTGCCTCCTGCAGATTCATCCCGCTCTTTGTTTCATCATGAAGCCGATAAGCCTGCTGAATTAAAATCACCATTGCCATGCAGAACACCGCCATAACACAAGCAGTCTCCACTGTGTAGCTTGCTGCATATTCCCATCTCCTGAATGTTCCATTTTTCGCAGTTCCCCTTCTATTCCCTGCTTCTTTGATGTTTCTGTCCTTCCTGGTTTCTATGTTTTTCCCGTTTTCCCCGGTCTTCATGAGCTTGTCACAGCCCGTTTCAATGCCGCATTCCGCCGGCCATCTTCCCTTCATCCGTTCATCCCCTCTCCACAGCCAACCGCTGATGGCTGCTGCCTGCGGTCTGCTGCCTTCTGACTGCTGCCCCTGTCTGCTGACTGATTCTGCCGGCTGACACCTTCCGCCCCATACTACATGTATACCAGCAGAATACCGGCTGGTATCGTAAAAATCAGGAATGGAAGCTTCTTTTTCCGGTAGTCCTTTCCCTTCATCTGTCCCCACACCAGAATGCAGAGTCCGGCCAAGCTGCAGAGCGCAAGGGCAGAGCCAAAGAGAAAAAGATTCCTCCAAAATCCAAGATAAACACCGGAAACAAGAAAAAACAGTCCATCTCCGGCTCCCACCGCACCCTCCGTGACACGGCTGACGAAGAGCAGGACCGCTCCAATCAGACAACCGGCAAAAAGAAACCAGGGCGCCTGCTGCAATTCCATCCCGCGAAACCAGACTGCCGCAGGCTGCCAGGTCCAATCTGCCAGACCCATATAACGACAAATCTGAGAGGTCAGAAAATGCGTAAAGAAAAACAATAAAAGCCAGCCGGAAATGGACCTGTTTTTACCATCCTGCCAGGCTGCCGTCATGATGTATAGAAAAAAACTCATTTTCATCCTCCAATCTTACGAATATTCGCGAATTTTTTGCTTGTAACTGCGAAAGCATGGAACCGCCGCTCCTGACCTATCCATGCAGCATTAATGACAGCAGTAGGAGCAGCCGCCCAGATGCTCCACCTCTGACAGCTTTACTGCCCGTACACTTGCCGTGATGGCCGAGCATCCCGCATCCGAATGATATCGGCTTCCACTCTTCATAATATATACAGAACTCCCGCTTCCGGCCTTACTTCCGCATACTGCACACGGATAGTACTTTCCGCCGCTTTCATTCCGGTACGACGAAACTGCATCATAGGAAATCGTCTGCAGCCGGTTTGACAGGTAATGGCAGTCTCTGGACTTATGATACCGGGTTGGATTTTTTCCTATATAAACAATAGAATCTTTTTCCTGGTCCGCTGAAGAACCGGCATCCTCCCGGCTCTGCCCGTCACGGCCAATCCATGCTCGCCGGATGCTTCCGGAAGAAAAAGGAATACGAGACAAACCGAGGACCGCGAATGGCAGCTCCATCTGATAATCCAGATGAAAGTCTACCGTCTCACCATCCTTCAGGAAATCCGATTTTGCAAACGAAAGCTCCTCCATCCCGTCCTGGCTGAATAACTCGCAGGCCGCCGTCTGCGCCCCCATCCCGACCGCTCCGTTTATAAGTCCCAGCAGCAGGTCTTTTTTCCAATCCCCATCTTCTTTCGGAAGCTCTTCTCCGTTCATTATCATGTGCTCCAGATAGGCATACTGACACAGCTTTTCATTCACAGATTCCAGCGATGCCTGTACCTGCCGCTGCCGTTCCATCATGCGAAACGGAATCATCATACTGACGATCGTAAAAATAAAAAGCGACAGCGCCAATGCTGCTTCCACTGAAACAGAAGCTGCCGCTTCCCACAAAACGCTCCCCGGAGCTGCGCTGCTCTCCACTTGCTCTTTCTTTGAAAACATTCGGGAGGCAAAGGCCCACACCCTTTTTTCAGGATACCGCATCCATTCTTTAAATTTTGCGCCGGGCATTCGTACTTGGAGAGTATTGTTACTGGCAGCATCCCATAAGGGATGAATCGTTTTTCTGCGTTTCTGAAAAAAGAGCATGGGGCTTCACCTCCTGAATCGTTATGATGTAAAGTTCTTAATATTGCCGCGATACCCGGACTGTTTCTGAATATCGGACATCGTCGCTTCCTGTGATGCTTTTCAACAATCCCAGCGCAAAATATACATGTTTTCCACAAAACTCTGCCTGGATATCCACCCGGAAGGTACAGTCTGCCAGTTGGAATCCCGGCTGTGTTCTGGCTATGTTCAGCTGTATCACATCCATAATCCGATAAAGAAGCTGTGTTCCGGGGCAGGTCATCAGAAGCAGCGTTAAATACTGCTGATAATTCAGTCCATTCTCCGTTTCCGACAGTTCTCCCAGCCGTCCTTTCCCGGCAAAGTCCAGCAGGCCGTCCAGACTCAGCCGCCAGTCCTCCCTGCCTTTTATTACCGGAACCTTTCCCTTTTCCAAAAGTACCTTCACATCCGCCACCGCCTCCCCAAAAGCCCAGACGCTCATAATGAGAAATGCGGTAATCGAAACAAGTGGCATGATTCCGGTTGCTCCCACAACAGCCGCTGCCAGAGCCTTGGCCTGACTTCTTTTTTCAGAATCTCCCAATATATGAATCAGATTCAGTCCTTCCCGGACCATCAGAAGCTTTTCAACCGTTTTGGCCAGATTCGTCTCATCCACATCGGTCCCATTCAAAAGATATTCTAATTCATATATGGCCTCCCCACTGCTCCCATCCATATCGCCGGTATCACAGAAATGCCGCAAGAACACCTGACTGTACTCGGCTGCCAGCGCCTTTTTCAGAAGGCTTCCATCCCGCTCTTCAAAGGCCGCCTGGTGAGAGGGAAGGGAATCCGCCGTTAATAATCCATTTGACACAGACGCTCCATCTGGAAGGACCAGGGAAAGGACACCCCGGTCCGCCATCGTCCTCAGCTTTTTCAGAAGCCCTTCCTTCTCCTTGTCCTTAACCCCGGCCTGGACCGGGAGTGTCAGAGACTGATACTGGTCGAAATGCTCCTGAACCGGCTTCCACACCTCGGCTGTATCCAGTTCATCATCCTCTTCCTCCGGCTCCCAGTCCTCAATATAGGCCTCTGCCTCCTCCGCTTCTGTCTGAACCACTTCCACCAGAGCAATCCGTTTCTCCGCCTCTGCCGGGAATCCGGCAATCTGTCTGCGCCGCTCTCCGTCTTTATCCGTATACGCTTCATACTCAAACAGCTCCGCTTCCAGGGAGGCCCGGACCTCTTCACTGAAATCCGGCGTTTTTTCTGCATACTGCTGGCGCAGTCCCTGCAGCTTTTCCCCCAGGGCATCTGCCTGCTTTTCATAATTTTCCACCAGACCGGGAACCTCTTTCAAACTCTTAATCAGCCGGTCCCCTTCCTCACAGAAGCCGCTTCCATCCTCCTGCGCCAAAAACTGCACCCCACAGTCTTGGGACTTCTTCTGCTCGCGGAAGCATTGACCCAAGTCCTCCAGCGCCTTTTCCAGGCGCCATGCCTCTTTGGTCTGAACCTCCATGGAACGGGTCAGCTCCGAAACCTGTCTGGCTTCCGTCAGCTCCTCCAGCGCCTGGGAAGCGCTTTCCTCGCTCCATTCTTTGGTCCAGATTCCGTATTTCATGTAATCTACGATTTCTTTCTCGAAGTATTCGCCGGAATCTTCTGTTAAAACCTTTCGTTCGCGTATCTGGCAATCCTCCGCCTCGAATGGATACCAGTTTTCCATTTCCAGATAAGGCTGCATAAAACCGGAAAACTCCTCTGCAATATCCTCCTGCTCCAGATTTTCCAGGCCAAAAATCCGGTACTTCTCCCACAGCTCCCGGTGATACTGACTGAACATCGAATCCATCGCAGAATATGCCGCTGTCTGGAGATAACATCTGGCCCCTGCGGTCCTGGCTGATTCCAGCAGGCTGCAGAGCAGCCCGCAGACGAAAACCAGAATCAGGCTTAAAAATACGGTAATCTGTCCGCTCCACTTTCGTTCCATCTGACCCTTCCCATCTGTTCGAACACTCTTCCTTTTTAATAGACTTCCTTCGACTGGCTGTTTATCTGCTTAAAGATGTCCTCCAGCAGCTTGGTTATCTGTGTTTTGAAGATAATGACCAGTCCAATCAGCACCACCAGAATCAACACCACTTCAATCACGCCAACTCCGTCTTCTTCCTGAAAAAAATTCTTTACTTCATTCCACATAAAGATCCTCCTTTTCTCTCTTCACATTTATTCTCCGCATTTATTCTTTCCATTTTTCTCAGTCCATCTTTCTCGTTCTTCCGGCACGCTCCGCCTTCTGTCCCATGGCCGTCAGAACCCAGTTCCCGCCGCTACTGGTAAAAGGTAAGGAACGCCGGCACCGCCACAATCACCATCACAACTCCCAGCATAAAGAACAAAGGAACCAGAAGCTTTGTGGCCGCCTCTTCACCCTGACGCCTGGCCAGGTTTTTCCGCTGTTCAAATGCATCTGTCATCTCCAGCTGCAGGAGCTGGCGCAGATTTTTCGTTCCGGTCTTCCGATTCTGCTCCAGCAGTCCGGCAAGCTTTAAGTATGGCTGCAGGACACAGCGCCTTCCAAATTCCTCGTAGGCCTTCCCCTCCGGGGTTCCGCTTCGAAGCTGATAGTAGGTTTGAAGCATCTCCTCATAGGCAGGACGCTCCTCGCTGCCCCTCTCCCGCCGTTCCTGATAGTCGAGAGCAATCCGTTCCCACGCTGTCCGCACGGTCATCCCGGCGCCCAGAAAAATCTGAAGCTTCGATACGACTTCTGAATAATCCAGAAGAAGCTTCCGCTCCCTTCCTTTTTTCTGTTCCTTTTCCTCGCTCTTCCCCCTGGCTCTTAGAAGAACTGCCAGAACCGGCCCCAGAACCAGCAGCCAGATATGCTCCCCGCTGTCCCGGCGGCGGTAATCCAAAGCTTTCCCTTCATATTCGCCAGGCAGGTAGAAACCGGCCTCTTCTCTGCTTCCATGTTCGCTGTCCTGAATCTGCTCTAAAAGCCCCTTCTGTCTCTTTTCAGCCTCCGTCAGAAGCGGAGGAAACACACGAACTGGGAGGGGAAACGTTCCGGAATTCCCCCTGCCGTCCAGAATCTCCGCTGTCAGCATCACCGGACTTCCCTTCTGTGCGTCTGCCTGACCGCCATAGACATGACCGGACGTATCCACAAGTTCTGTATTCTCCGAGGTCCACCGGATTCGAAATCCCGTCTCATTATCCTTCGAAACCAGCTTCAGATTCTCTCTTACCTCTGCCAGACTTTCATTCGTTCCCAGTATCCGTTCTCCCAGGCTGTTCCCCAGCCTCTCTATGGCCGCTTTCGCCTCCTCGTTCGTATACTGACGCTCCCAGACCGGGAATTCGACTTCTACTGCATCCTCCTCCAGTCCTTCTACAAGAAGCTGAACCTTCTCTTCGCCCTGGCCATACCCATTTCGAAAAAGATACCTTTCCTGCAGCGGGTCCTGTCCTGCCTGAAACTCTGCCAGCAAAAACAGCAGAACGCCCAGGAGAACACAGAATATCTCGGCTGTTTTGATGGAAACGCTTTTTCCGTTAAACCGGAATGTCAAGAATCCTTTTTGATAACCAAAACGCAAATACATACACCCCCAGACAGACTGTCATCAGTCCTCTTCCAAGACCGCTTTCATACATCATTCCAAAAAACCCCGGAGAAGCGCTGTCTATGTAGAAAATCAGGAAAAACGGAATCAGATTCATAATCTTCTGCTCCAGCTTCTTCGACGCCGTCATATTCGCGATTTCCTCCCGCACCTGATTTTTGTCCCGGATTACACCGGCAGTCTGATTGATGATTACAACCAGGTCCCCGCCGCTTCGCTTCGCCGCCTTAAAAACCTGCGCAAAGTTTTTCACATCCTCCAGCCCGCTTCGGTCCGCAAAATCAAAAAACACCTGTTCAACCGTGCGATTCATCTGCACCTGTCTGGCCATCCCGGAAAATTCCCGGTTGATCATCCCGTCTTCACCGTAAAGCATATCCAGCTCCCGGCTGCTGTTGACCAGCGCATTCTCGATGGAATAACCGGCGCTTAGATTCGCTGCCAGAATCAGTATCCCTTCCTTAAACTCCTGGTTCAGCCGAAATAACCGGGCCTCCTTTAACATCCTCCGGTGAAAAATCGGATAACTCATCCCCAGCGGCAGAAAAAGGACAAATACCATCAGACTCCGGTAAAACGTGTAGGCCACCAGCGCACAGGCACCGATTCCCTCCGCTCCATAGAGAAGCCACTCTGCGGCAGTAAGCTGGTAGTGTTCATAATTCATAGCCCGCGGCCCACAGTTTTTCCTTCCTGGAAAGCTCCCCCACCCGGACAAGACGCCCTTTAACCGGCCCTTTTTTCTGCGGTCCGCCGGAGCCTGCGCCCTTTCGCCCCTTCCGTCCTCTTTGATTGTCCTTCCCGTCTTCCTTTTTCTCACCCCTTCTATCGCTCTTTCTATCGCTCCTTCTGTCGCTTTTTTCATCGCGCGCCCCAGCTTTCGTCCCGTCGCGCGTCCCGTCTTTCTTTCCATCGCAGGTCCCATCTTTCTTTCCGTCATGCATCCCGTCCTTCTCTCCATCGCAGGTCCTGTCTTTCTTTTCCTCCGCCCGGTCTGCAGATTTTCCATCGGGCCTGCCATCCGCTTCCCTTCCCAGGCCCGTCTTCTGATTCATCTGCATTCCCTCTCCCGGCCCTCCTTCCTTTCCCTCTTCCCGGAAGGAAAACAGCGGATTTAACAAAATTTCTCCATCCTTCATGCCCACCAGCTCGACGATATCCAAAAGTCTCCTGCTTCTGTCACGAAGCCGGCCCAGCTGCACCACGATATCCACTGCGGCACAAATCTGGCTGCGGATTGCGGTAAGCGGCAGATCCGCCGCCATGAGCACCATAGATTCCAGGCGGGACAGCATATCACGCGGACTGTTTGCATGTCCGGTCCCCATCCCGCTGTGTCCCGTGTTGAAGGCCGTTAAAAGGTCGAAGGCTTCTCCCGACCGGACCTCTCCTACGATAATCCTGGCCGGATTCATCCGCAGGGACGCCTTGATCAGATCCCGGATGGTAACGGCTCCTTCCCCCTCGCTGTTCGCATTCCTTGCTTCCAGGCGAATCAGGTTGGGAACCTGCTGTATCTGCAGCTCTGCCGAATCCTCGATGGTAATTACCCGCTCCTCCTCCGGAATAAAGGCAGAAAGCGCATTTAAAAAGGTACTTTTCCCGGAGTTGGTGCCTCCGCTGATTAAGATATTGTAGCCGGAGACGACCAGCACCTTTAAGAATTCGGCGGCTTCCTCCGTGACCGACTGATACTGAATCAGCTTTTCCATGGTAATCGGCTCCGGGAATTTTCGAATCGTCACAGCCGGGCCGTCCAGGGAAACCGGAGGCAGCACCACATGAACTCTGGAGCCGTCCTCCAGCCTGGCGTCCACAATCGGCGAGGAGACATTCACAATCCGGTTCACCCGGCTTACAATCTGCTGAATCAGGTCCTCAAGCTGCTCCTCACTGTCAAAACATTTGTCCCACAGAAGCGTCTGTCCCTTCCGCTCGATAAAGATATGCTCCCTGCCATTTACCATAATCTCCGTCACCTGGTCATCATCTACCAGCTCCTGAAGAATTCCGAGACGGCGGAAGGAATCGAAGAGACGAGTCCGCAGGTCCATCTTTTCCTTTAATGGCACAAACTCCCGCTTCCCCAGCTCCAGTACCTCCCGGTCAATCATTTCCCATAATTCATCATCACTTAAACTTCTCCGATTCTCTATCTCCTCCATAATCCGGCCCTGCAGCCGCTTATACAGAGAAACCGGCCCGCTCCCCGCTTCCCCAGACATTCCTCATCCCTCCTGACTGCCATCTGCTG
>JAUNPZ010000006.1:36560-48632 GCA_030536455.1 Lachnospiraceae bacterium
GGCGCACAGACGCTCATGCCTGCTTACCCGCCTCTTGTCCGCTTCCTATCCGTTCCACACCTGTTTCCCCTTCAAAAGCTGCCGGACATAATCCCCCAGTTCTCCCCACAAAAGCTGCTCCAGATACGTCTTCTGTCCGCCGAAGCTGTTATGATAGGGGAGCTTCAGCTTCTGGATCTTGTCCAGAAGGCCTTCATGGCCGGAAGCCCTCACATAATCCTCAAACTCCTCCACCTTCGCTGCAGAAATCCAGTCCTGCTTCACCGGCATATAAATCCCGTCGCAAATCTCCAGCACCTCCACCGCCTTTTTCCCAAACTGTCCCAAATCCACCACAATCACCTCATAAACTCCTTCCCTGGATATCTGGCCAAGCAGATCCGCCATCTGCTCTGCACTTACCTGGCACAAATCCTCCGGATACCGCGCCGGAAGGATATAATCCAGGCTGTCCCAGCTATATACCAGCGACTTTAACCGGGCCCAGCTGCATCCGCCCTGGTGGTAGTAATAAAGCACATCGGAAAAATCTCCGGCCCCCTGCTGTCCTATCATGCGCCGGAATCCGGAGCAGTCCTCCAGACTAAGATAGAGCACACTTCCGTCCTTTCCCAGAATCTGCCCCAGAGTCAGGGCAAATGAGGTTTTCAGACACCGGTTCACCGGCGAATACACCCCCAGCAGAATCCCCTTGTTTCCCACGGCGGTAGCCGGAACCGGGACCGCCCTGGTGCTGTAGCAGGCCATCACCTCCCGGATAATGTGGTCCGTGGACTGGTACTTATAAATACTGGGGAATTCCTCCGATGAGGGAACAACCTCCCCGTCCGACAGCAGCACCACCTGTCCCGCATGTACCTCTTCTGCCTCCTCCTTCATTCCCGCGTCAATCAGGAGAATCTCTACCGGATTCTCCTCCGCAAAACGCTTCAGCCGCTCCATACTGGTAAATGCCATCACTGTAAACGGCACCTTCTCCCTCTGATTCGCCGCCTCCGCAAAACGGTCCGCATAAAACGGATCCACATCATAAATCGCCATAATTCTTCTGCTCATCCAGCACCCGCCTTTCCTTTCCTTATCTCATCAACACTTCCGCACCTTCACAGTCACGGACGAAAATCCACATTATTACGGTCTACCTCCCGCATCATCCCTTCATCCACATCTCAATCAAAATCCGGAAAAAGACAAAAACAGCCAGCCCCCAGAACAGGCAGAAGGCCAGCGGCAGCGTAACCTCCCTTCCGTCCCGCTCCGGAACATAATATCGAATCAGTTTTTTCTCATGAAATACCTGCCGGACATAGGCAGTCAGACGGCTCATCCGCTCCCAAAACAGATTCCCATGAATCAGCTTTGCAAAGGACCAGACAGCCCCAATTATCATCCCGATTCCGATTACCCGGAAACCGGATGCAAATCCAAGATATCCGCAGATCAGGGCCATACATTTGATATCGCCGGCTCCTATCATGCGGCAAAGAAAAAATAGAAAGAATAAACCGGCTGCAGCAGCGCACCGGACCAGATATCCGGCCGCCGCCAGCCAGCCGCTGCAGACAAAGTATCCGGCCCCGGCGGCGTACCAGAACGCCAGCCAGCGGTTCGGAATCCGCCCGGCCTGAAAATCCCAGAGGCCTGCTGCAGCAAGGCAGATTACAAGGCTGCATATCAGCAGCATCTCTAATAATTTTGCATGAATCATTTCCATATCGCACCCGTTTTTCAACTCCGTGTGCTGGATGTAATGCTATTATACCGGTTCAAGGCCAGTTTGTCAACTATATTTTTACATTTATTTCCATTACATTTTCCCGGTTTTTGTAACAGTCTGTATTTGTGCGTTTTGACAGTTTTTGTCGTTTATTTTCTAACAACGTTATATTGACTGCACAATTCATTCGTGCTAAAATACTTTTAGTTTAAATTTTTAAACCAAAAGGAGGGGAGATTCTGCATTGACAACTGCAGAGGAAGTTCAGAAGGCATTCCATCAGTGTATGCCGATTTTTATCGCATTGGGAGACGAGGTGCGCTTAACCATCATCGAAGCACTGACCGGAACTGAATTTTTTGACAAAAGCGCCGCCAGCCAGAAAGCACTGCCGGACCGGCGCGGGCTGAACGTCAATCAGATTACGGAAAGAACCAGCCTTTCCAGGCCGGCAATCTCTCATCACCTGAAAATATTAAAGGATGCCGGTCTGGTGGGAGTCCGCCAGGAGGGAACCGCGAACTATTATTATCTGACCATCGCCGACTCCACCCGCATCCTGATGAATCTGGGATTTCAGCTTCAGGAGTTTCTCGGCTGACTGCCGGGCATACATAATCTGCCATTTTTTAGTCATACTGTAATTGATTGCAGCGGTTTCCTATCTTCGCCGCCGCAGTCATTTCATACCAAATCATTTCAAAAAAGGAGACTTTAAAATGCCTGGATTATTTGCCAGAACAGCTTCGAATCATCAGACTCATCCGCTGAGAAATCTGGCCAGCCCGGACTTAAACCGGCTGCGCACCCAGATTAACCAGACAAAAGAAGAAATCAACACCGCCAGAAACCATTTTGAACAGGCGGTGGACCCCACATTAATCGACTGCTATATTTACGAGATTAATGCCGCACAGCTGCGCTACCAGTTTCTGCTCCGCCGGTTTAAGGATGCGGAGGAGGCCTGCAGCCGTGCCGCGGCTTCCAGGATATCCTGAGCCAACGCAAAATCACAGACACCACAGGAGGTATTAGAACATGAAGACTTGGTATGAAAAGGGCATTTTTTATCATATGTATCCGCTGGGCATGACCGGTGCGCCGAAGCACAACACGCAGGAAGGAGTTACGGACCGCTTTGAAGAACTGGACCGCTGGATTCCTCATATTCAGGCCCTGGGATGCAATGCCGTCTACATCGGCCCCCTTTTCGAATCCTCTACCCACGGCTACGACACCAGAGATTACAAGCTGGTTGACCGCCGTCTGGGCGATAATGAAAGCTTTAAGAAATTCGTATCTCTCTGCCACGAGGCCGGCATCCGGGTTGTGGTAGACGGTGTTTTCAATCATACCGGGCGGGAATTCTTCGCTTTCCGCGACATTCAGGAAAAGCGCTGGGATTCCCCTTATAAGGACTGGTACAAGGGCGTGAATTTTGACTGGAATTCCCCTTACAATGACGGATTCGGCTACGAAGCCTGGCAGGGGCATTATGAACTTCCCTGCTTAAATCTGTGGAATCCGGCCGTGAAACAGTACCTGTTCGACGTGATCCGCTTCTGGGTGGATGAATTTGACATCGACGGCATCCGTCTGGACTGCGCCAATGTGCTGGATTTCAACTTTATGAAGGAGCTGCGTCAGGCCACCACTCCGATGAAGGAGGACTTCTGGCTGATGGGCGAGGTCATTCACGGTGATTACGGACGCTGGGTCAACCCGGAGATGCTCCATTCCGTTACCAATTACGAGCTTCATAAGAGCCTGTATTCCGGCTTCAATGACCACAACTTCTTCGAAATCGCCCACAATGTACGCCGGCTGGAGGCCATCCACCGCAAGCTTTACACCTTCGTGGACAATCACGATGAGGACCGCATTGCCAGTAAATTAAAGAAAAAAGAGCATTTATTCCCGATTTATGCCTGCCTGCTCACCCTGCCGGGCATCCCTTCCATCTATTATGGCGGAGAATGGGGCATCGAGGGAACCAGAACCCATACCAGTGACGAAGCCCTCCGCCCGGCCTTAAAACCGGAGCAGGATGAAGCGCTTCACTGCGAACTGACCGACTGGATTTCCCTTCTCGGAAAAATCCATCAGGAAAATCCGGAATACCACGACGGCATCTATCAGGAGCTGCTTTTAACCAACCGCCAGTACGCATTTGCAAGAAAAGCAGAAAAGAGCATCTGTATTACCGCAGTGAACAGCGATGACCAGGAGGCTGTGCTTCACATTCCGGTTCCGATGCAGGCAGCCACCGCCGAAAATCTGATGGACGGCACCGTCATCCCTGTGGAAAATGGGAAAATTACGGTAACATTAAAGGGCAATTGGGGTGTTGTCCTGAAACTTAGGGAGGAATAATCAATCATGGCAAAGACAAAGAAGCAGGAAGGAACCGGATTTATCACTGATGTGGACCGGTACCTGTTTGGAAACGGCACCCATTATGAAATCTACGACAAGATGGGCGCCCATCCGAGAACCTACAAAGGAAAAAAGGGCATGTATTTCGCTGTCTGGGCACCTCATGCCCAGGCTGTCAGTCTGGTCTGTGACCGGAACGGCTGGATTCCCGGCCAGAGCCCCATGGAGATGCTGGAAACCTCCGGTATCTGGGAGATTTTCATTCCCGATATGGGCATGGATGAGCTTTACAAATATGCCATTACCACCAGCACCGGAAAGGTGCTCTTTAAGGCCGACCCATATGCCTTCAGCTCCGAGTACCGCCCGGGAACCGCTTCCGTGACCGCGGACATCGACCATTTTAAATGGGCCGACTCTACCTGGATGAAGAAGCGTCAGGAGACGGACCCGCTGACCCAGCCGATGAGCATTTATGAGGTTCATATCGGGTCCTGGAAAAAGAAGAACCGGGAAGAAAAAGACGGCGTGTATACTTATATCGAGGCCGCCCATGAACTGGCAGATTATGTCAAGGAGATGGGCTACACCCATGTGGAGCTGTTAGGCATTGCCGAGCACCCATTTGACGGCTCCTGGGGCTATCAGGTAACCGGTTATTTCGCTCCGACCTCCCGCTACGGAAAGCCGGAGGAATTCATGTACTTCGTAAATTACTTACATAAAAAGGGCATCGGCGTTATCCTGGACTGGGTTCCGGCTCATTTTCCAAAGGATGCCCACGGACTGGCCGATTTCGACGGGCAGCCTCTTTATGAGTACGCAGACCCCAGAAAGGGCGAGCATCCGGACTGGGGAACCAAGGTTTTTGATTACGAAAAGAATGAGGTTAAGAACTTCCTCATTTCCAATGCCATCTACTGGGTGGAAAAGTTCCATATCGACGGGCTTCGTGTGGATGCGGTTGCTTCCATGCTCTACCTGGACTATGGCCGCACTCCCGGAAACTGGATTCCGAATCAATACGGCGGACATGAAAATCTGGAGGCGATTGAATTTTTCAAGCACTTAAACAGCGTCCTGAAAAACCGCGGAAACGGCGCTATCGTCATTGCCGAGGAATCTACCGCCTGGCCGAATGTGACGAAGGCCCCGGAGGATAATGGTCTGGGCTTTACCTTTAAGTGGAATATGGGCTGGATGCATGATTTCCTGGAATATATGAAGCTGGACCCTTACTTCCGCAAATACAACCACAACAAGATGACCTTCGGACTGACCTATTTTACCAGTGAAAACTATATTCTGGTCCTGTCCCACGATGAGGTGGTTCACTTAAAATGCTCCATGATCAACAAGATGCCCGGCATCTATGAGGATAAATTCGCCAACTTAAAGTGCGGCTACACCTTCATGATGGGCCATCCGGGCAAGAAGCTTCTGTTCATGGGCCAGGACTTCGGCCAGTGGCACGAATGGGATGAAAAGGTGGCTCTGGACTGGTATCTGACCAATGAGGACCAGCATCATTCCCTTCAGTCCTATGTGAAGGACCTGCTCCATCTGTATCAGAAGTACCCGGCGCTTTACCGCCAGGACAATGACTGGAACGGCTTCCAGTGGATTAATGCCAACGACGACGAGCACAGCATCTTTTCCTTCATCCGCCGGGACGAGACGGGAAAGAAGAGCCTGCTTTTCGTGATTAACTTTACGCCGGTGGAACGTCCGGATTACCGGGTGGGAGTGCCCGGAAAAGGCAGCTACAGCCTGATATTAAATAACGAGGAGGGCCTGCTGAAAAAGGCAGTTCCCCACCGGGCTGTCAAGGGCGAGTGGGACAATCAGCCTTACTCCATCGCCTGTCCGCTTCCGGCTTACGGCACCGCGGTATTCCGTTTTTAGCCGAAAATCCGTTTTTTACAAATCCGTTCTCCAAGGTATTCCTTTGCACAGGCATGCCGTTGATGTTACAGGCCGCCCGGAAGCAGCATTCCGGACGGCCATCTTTCTTTTTCACCCGATTTCCCCCATTTTTCGCTCCCTTAACAAAATACCGCTCTTAACAAAATATCTCCCTTAACAAATATTTCAAAAAATTGTAATAGGCACACAGCCGGAATCTGGTGTATAATCAAAATAACGATAAGCTGAAAATGAGGAGGATTTCGATATGGCAAATATTTTAGTCTGCGATGACGACAAACAGATTGTCGAAGCAATTGATATTTATTTAACCGGCGAAGGTTTTCATGTAATAAAGGCATATGACGGCTCCGAGGCGCTGCAGCTTCTGGAAACCAATCAGGTGGACCTGCTGATTCTGGATGTGATGATGCCCGGTCTGGACGGCATCCGCACCACCCTGAAGGTGCGGGAAACCAGCAGCATCCCGATTATCATCCTGTCCGCAAAATCAGAGGACGCCGATAAGATTCTGGGCTTAAACATCGGCGCTGATGATTATATCACCAAACCCTTTAATCCATTGGAGCTGATGGCCCGCGTAAAATCCCAACTCCGCCGCTACACCCAGCTTGGAAACTTAAACCAGCAGTCGGCCGGACAGGTCTACAAGTGCGGCGGCCTGCTGATCAACGATGATAATAAGGAAGTAACCGTTGACGGCGACCCCATCAAGCTGACCCCCATCGAGTACAATATCCTTCTTCTCCTGGTAAAAAATGCAGGAAAGGTGTTCTCCATCGATGAGATTTACGAGCAGATCTGGAACGAGGAAGCCATCGGCGCGGACAATACCGTAGCGGTCCACATCCGCCACATCCGTGAAAAAATCGAGATTAATCCACGGGAGCCCCGCTATCTGAAGGTGGTCTGGGGCGTGGGCTACAAAATCGAAAAGCAGTCGTAAAAACAACAGGAGATATCAAATGAAATGAACGTAAATTTTATTCAACTGAAAAAAATCATTGCCGCTGCCCTTCACCTGGCAGCCCTTGGAATGGTGGTCGTTAGCATCGGTATCCTTTACTCCACCTCCAATTACGGCCGGGGTCTGACCTGGATTCAGAGCGAAACCTACGTCCAGTCCGATCTGTTCTACAATCAGCTTCAGTCGGATATCCGCGCCATTTTCGATTATGCCCAGCTAAGAGATGCCTTTGAATCCGAAGGCGAGCTGGACATGGACAAAGAGATTCTGTCCATCAATTACGGCCCCAACGCCGCGGAAAGCTATTCGATGTCCGATATCCTGAAGTTAGGAGAAACCTACGGATATTTCATTCAGGATGACTGGTCCATCAACGTGATTAATCCGGCCGACTCCGACCTTCAGGAGGAGCCGGTGCTGGTAGAATACAAGGCCTACGACCCGGACCCGGATTTAAAGGAACCGGGCCAGGCCTACGCCAAGATGAAGGATTTGTGCTATGAGGTTCTGACCAACTTCAGCCGCTACTGCTCCGTTCACTACAGCCTTGTGACCGGCTCCTCCAATCTGACCTTCCAGCTCACCTGCCGGAATGACAATGAGATGATTTCTGCCAATGAAATCTATTATACCAACGCCACCGACCCCTCCTGGGAAAAGTTAAAGCACCGGGGCCTGTATGCGGAAATCTCCGCCGATGACAACCGGATTGACTCCAATATGCTGAAGCTCCCGGTTTATCTCCAGAGCCTTGCCTCGGATACCCGTTTTTATGAGCAGACCTTTCAGCACTTTATCATTTCCGTAGACACCAATTTTCCAAATTCGGATGTCTACACCAGAGAGGCGGCCAGCTATAATTCCATGCGGAGCTGGACCATCCGCGGACTGGTTATCATGTCCGCCGGACTGCTGCTCTGTATCCTGACTCTGCTGTATCTGGCTGCCCTGTCCGGCCACGACGGACCGGACCGCGCTCATATCCGCCTGTACCCCTACGACCGGATCAGCGCAGAGGGCTGCATCCTGATGTTTCTGGTCATCGGCGCATTCTGCTGCTATGCAGGCCAGGTGGTTGGCTTCCGCCTCCTTCATCTGGTGATTTCCTCCGCAAACTGGTATTATGCGGAAAGACTGCTGCTTTATGTGATCTGCTACCTGGTCTGCCTGCTCTGCGGCTTCAGTCTGCTCCGCCGTTACAAGGCGGGCCGCCTCTGGAACGGAAGCTGGACCCAGAAGGCCCTCCATGACATCCATGAATATTATACCAGGGAATCCACCTCCAACAGTGCGGCCTACTCCTATGTGATATTTGTTGCCTTGAATATCACCCTGGCCTGCAGCACCATCTACCTGCTGTTCGACCTGGATTCCTCCCTGCACCAGATTTTATTCGGCGGACTTCTCCTGTTCTGGATTGTCCTGGACCTGGCTGCCTTCCGTTATGTCATTAAAAAGGCTCTCCAGAACGATAAAATCCAGCAGGCGATCGCAAATATCGCAGACGGCGACATCAGCTACTGCGTCAATGTAGATGAGTTCAGCGGCAGGCAGAAGATTACCGCAGACCACATCAACCATATCGGTGAAAATCTGGACGGTGCGCTCCAGGAAAAGGTAAAAAGCGAGCGGTTTAAGGCCGACCTGATTACCAATGTGTCCCATGATTTGAAGACACCGCTCACCTCCATCATCAACTATGTGGACTTAATCAAGCGGGAACATATCCAGAACGAAAAGGTACAGGGCTATCTGGAGGTCCTGGAACAGAAATCCCAGCGTTTAAAGACGCTGACTGAGGACCTGGTGGAGGCTTCCAAGGCCAGCTCCGGGAATCTGAAGCTGGAAATCACCGATATCGATTTTGTGGAGCTGGTTCACCAGACCAATGGGGAATTCGAGGAAAAGTTCGCCCAGAGGCATCTGGAATTAGTCAGCCGGCTTCCGGAGCAGCCGATTCTCATCGAAGCGGACGGACGGCGTCTCTGGCGAGTTCTGGAAAATCTCTATAACAACGCCTTCAAATACGCCATGGAACACAGCCGCATCTATGTGGATATCACCAGAGAAGAGGATATGGTACAGTTCACCATCAAAAATATTTCCGAGCATCCTCTGAATATTTCCAGCGATGAACTGACGGAACGGTTTGTCCGGGGAGACGTCTCCCGCACCACGGAGGGCAGCGGCCTGGGCCTTTCCATCGCCGAAAGCCTGACCCAGCTCCAGAAGGGCACCTTTGAAATCGTCATCGATGGAGACCTGTTCAAGGTTTATGTAAAGTTCCCTGTGAAAAAAACACCGGATGTATAGATATTCTGCTGAAAATGTGATAAAATAAGGCTTGATTTTTGCCTGCGGCTGTCTGGTGCAGCCGCAAAACACAGAAGAAAGGACATCTTTTTATGAGATTGAATCAAAAATACAGACGGTTCGCTGCCCTGTCCGGCCTGGCCGCAGCTGCTCTCCTCTCCGGCCTTCTGGCCGTGGGATGCCAGAAGCAGGACCCGGCCGCAGCCTCCCCCGCAGCTATCCAGGGAGAAACTGCAGAAACGACAGCCGAAATCGTAGTAACCACAGCGCCGGAAACCATTCCGCCGCTAAGCCCCAGAGGCCAGATTCTTCCGGAGATCCAGGTCACGGTACCGGAGGCCGTCCCGATGCCGGAATACCTGCGGGTAGGCGAAGAGCACCCGGCAGTGGCACAGCTTCAGCAGCGGCTGATGGATTTAGGCTTTATGGACCCCGATGAGCCAACCCAGTACTTTGGTACCCAGACCGAACGCGCCGTAAAGATTTTCCAGCGGCAGAATGAGCTGGCCCAGGACGGTATCGTAGGCGGCTCCACCTACGAAGCCATCATGTCCCCGGACGCCAAATACTATGCCGCCCAGAAGGGGGACAGCGGCGATGATATCACCCGCATCCAGTCCCGTCTCTACCAGTTAGGCTATCTGGCCGCCGAGGACCAGGTAAGCGGAAACTTCGGCGATATGACGGAGGCAGCGGTTTTAAAGCTTCAGGAGGTCAACGGCTTAAGCAAGGACGGCAAAGTGGGCCAGCAGACCTTAAACCTCTTATACTCCGATGAGATCAAAGCCAATTTCCTGGCCTTAGGAGAAAAGAGCGACGTGGTTTTAGCCAGCCAGCAGCGTCTGAAGGCGCTGGGCTACCTCTTCTCCGAGCCGGACGGCACCTACGGACAGGACACCGTGGAAGCCGTCAAGCAGTTCCAGGCCCGCAACGACCAGGTGGTGGACGGCTACCTGGGACCGGGTACCAGAGTCGCGTTAAACAGCTCTGACGCAAAGCCCATGGGTCTGCGTCTTGGCGATGAGGGAACCTCTGTCTCCAAGGTCCAGAACCTGTTAAGCAAATACGGCTACTTAAACTCCGGAAATGTAACCGGCTATTACGGCGAAGTAACGGAGAATGCGGTAAAGTCCTTCCAGCGTGAAAACGGACTTTCCGATGACGGCACCACCGGCGCCATGACTATGGCAAAGCTGACCGGCGACGAGGTAAGACGGGCTCCAAGCCGTCCTTCCTCCAGTCAGAGTTCCGGCGGCTCCTCAGGCGGCAGTTCAAGCAGCCGGCCAGCCGGCGGTACAAGCGGCGGCTCCAGCCGGCCGGCCGGGGGCTCCTCCAATCAGAACGGCGGCTCCTCAGGCGGCAGTTCAAGCGGCGGCAGCGCTGCCGGAACAGTACAGATGGCAGGCGGTGTGGGCGCTTTAATCGCAACGGCCCAGTCCAAGCTCGGCTGCCCATACGTCTGGGGCGCCAAGGGACCGAACGCATTTGACTGCTCCGGCTTCGTATACTGGTGCTTAAACCAGGTTGGCGTGCGCCAGAGCTACATTACCTCCTCCGGATGGAGAAATGTAGGACGTTACACCAGAATCAACAACTTCTCTGACATCCAGGCCGGCGATATCGTAGTCGTAAGCGGCCATGTGGGAATCGCAGCCGGCGGCGGCACCGTCATCGACGCCTCCTCCAGTAACGGCCGCGTCATCCACCACGCCTTAAGCTCCTGGTGGGCGAACAACTTTATCTGCGCGTGGAGAATCTTTGGATAAGGATATCCGAATTCTAATGTAAAAAATATCAGCAGCATGCAGCCTGATGGAATCGTCGGGCTGCATTTTTTATCCCTCCAGCCAATTTTTCGTTGCTTTTTATGGAAATATATGGTAATATATTGAATATCCAAATAATTCCATATTTCAGAAAGGAGGAGGACGATGGGAAAATACAATCTGGCAGTGAATCAGATTCTGGAGCGGAAAGAAATCTTTGCTGACCTGATAAACGGAACCCTTTATGAGGGAAAACAGGTCTTATCACCTGAACAGCTGGAGCTGATATCCGGACAAACCGGTATTCTATATGAAGAGTCCCCGAAAAAAACAGTCCCGCTGGAACGGCGCGGTGATATCCGTATGAAAGCCAAGTTAGGCACCTACTCCCTGATTCTGGCGAATGAAACGCAAAATAAGGTCCATTACGCCATGCCGGTCCGCAACATGCTGTATGATGCACTGGAATACACCAAACAACTGCAGGAACTGGAAAAACAGCATAAAAAAGCAGGAGAACTTCTGAAAGGAGATGAATTTCTATCCGGTATCACAAGGGAAGACCGGCTGATTCCGGTTATAACAACCGTTCTGTATTTCGGCCCAAAATGGGATGGCTGTTTAAGCCTGTATGAATTGATGAATGTAGACGGATTGGACGAAGAGGCTGCCTTCCTGAAGAAGTATCTTCCAGATTATAAAATCAACTTAATCCATGCATCAAATATCGAAAATCCGGAAGTTTTTCATAGCTGTTTACAGCATATTTTCTGTATGATAAAATATAATACAGACAAAAAACAGTTATACGCCTATGTGAAAGAGCACCGCCGGGAAATCAATCAGATGGATTCTTTAGAAATGGCCGCCGCCATGATACTTTTAGGCGAACAGAAGCGGCTGGCAAAGATTTTAGAGGAGAAAGAGGAGGAGGGATTGGATTTGTGTACTGCAATAGATGAATTAATCGAAGATGGGAGAAAAGAGGAACGGGAAAAGGGCCTGAA
>JAUNPZ010000006.1:48732-51016 GCA_030536455.1 Lachnospiraceae bacterium
AAGGCTTTAATCGAAACCTGCCGTGAGTTCAATATCCCTCAATCCGAAACACTGATAAAAACCATGCAGAAATTCTCACTTTCTGAAGAAGCGGCAAGGGCCTGCCTGAACCGCTACTGGTAAGATTCGATGCAAAGCCACCTCTATATCGTGATTTCATACCAAATTCAAACAGCCGCCAAACATACTGCATCGCAGCTTCCCTGCAGTATGTTTGGCGGCTGTTTTCAACGATATAACCCATTCAAAAGCTTAAAGAGACACCACATTCACCGGCCGTCCCTCCAGAAATGCCTTCAGATTCCCTGCCGCGATATCCATGAGCCGCTGTCTGGCCTCCTTGGATGCCCAGGCGATGTGGGGGGTGATGATGATATTCTCTGCCGTCAGCAGCGGATTATCCCAGCAGATGGGTTCTGCCGATACCACATCCACCGCCGCTCCGCCTACTTTTCCACAGGCGAGCGCCTCTTTCAAATCTTTTTCCACAATCAGCGGGCCTCTGGCTGTGTTAATGAGGAAAACTCCGTCCTTCATCTTTTCGATATTTTCCCGGCAGATAAGGCCCCGGTTTTCCTCCGTCAGCGGACAATGAAGAGAAATCACATCCGACTGCTCAAGAAGCTCCTCCAGGGATGCCATTCTGCAGCTTTCTGTCTCCAGCTCCGGCTTCGGATGCCTGGAATACGCCAGGACCCGCATTCCGAATGCCTGGGCCAGTCTTGCCACCGCCTGTCCGATTCTTCCGAAGCCAATGATTCCCATGGTTTTTCCGGCCAGTTCCACCAGCGGGTAGTTCCAGTAACAGAAATCCCGGCTGACGGTCCATTCCCCCGCCTTCACACTGTCGGAATGACTGCCAATATGATGGCAGAGTTCCAGAAGCAGTCCCATGGTAAACTGGGCCACCGCCTCCGTTCCGTAAGCCGGGATATTGCAGACGGTAATTCCCCGTTCCGATGCGGCCTTTACATCCACCACATTATATCCGGTTGCCAGGACCCCTATAAATTTAAGTTCCGGACACCGGTCCAGCAGCTCTGCAGAAAGCACCGTCTTATTCGTATAAACAACCTCTGCCCCCTGCATTCTTTCCTCAGCCAGAGCGGCCGTTTCTGTCCTCTCATAAACCGTAAGCTGACCAAACTCCCGGATTCCATCCCAGGACAAATCCCCCGGATTCTCCGTATATCCATCTAACACAACAATTTTCAATGTCATTTCCTCCTGTTTTTCCGTGCCGGTTCTCTCTTCCCGATTCCCCGGCTCTCACTCTGCCGACGCACTCCCCCGGCCGCTCTACACCATCGCCCAGGCCCGGTTCACCACCCGCTTGGTATTGGCCAGCACGATATCACCGTCCTCACCGCCCCAGGGCTTCACCTCAAAGGACAGTACATATGGATTCTCCCGGCAGAAAAATCCCTCTTCCTTCAATACCCGGAAAAAGTCCGCCAGCTCTGCCGTGTCATTGGCGCTGTTCGGGAATCCGAAGCGGGGATGCTGGTCCCCGTAAGCCTCACAGCCTTCCTTCACTACCGCATTTCCGATATGAAAATGGGTAATGTACGGCCGCAGCGTCTGGATTACAAACCGCGATGTCTCATAAGTAGTCGGAAAATGGGATAAATCCACCAGCAGGCCGAAATTGCTGCAGCTCATCCGCATATCTGCCGCAAACCGCGCTGCAAGCGGAGCCGGTCCAATCAATGCCGCTTTGTCCATATCATAGTCAAATACCTCCAGCTCCACCATCATCCCCTTGGACGCCGCATAACGGCAAACATTGCGTGTGGTCTTTAAAAGCTGGGCGTAAGCCTGCTCCTTCGTCTCCTCCTGCCATTTTCCGGCCAGGAATGCGATTCCCTTCGCCCCCAGATATTCCGCCTCGTCCACGGCCTCCAAAAGAGTGGCCTCCGCCTTCTTTCTCTCCTCTTCCTCCAGATGGTTGGGATTCAGCTTCTTTCCCAGAAGCCTGGGCTGGGCGCCGTAGCACACCTTCATATGGGACTGGGCAAGCATCTCCTTCACCTGGCGGCGCTCCTCGTCATCCGCAATCTGCGTCACCTCCAGGGCATCAAAATATGCATCACAGCACAGCTGCTTCACCGACTGCAGCAGCGGATAATGGACCGGCGGATGACTCATCCACTGGATGGTTCCTACCTGAAAATAGGTCTGAATTGGTTCCTGCATACAAATTTCCTCCTAAGTTTCCTTGAATTGCACCTTGAATCCGATGATTCCAGTATATAACAAAAATAAATGAAAGAAAAGGCTCTGA
>JAUNPZ010000007.1:0-17653 GCA_030536455.1 Lachnospiraceae bacterium
CATCGGAAGCTTTTTTAAGGATGCGGGCCGGTATCTGGAGGAGCAGAAAAAGTAAGAATACCGGATAACCTGACAAAAAAGACCATCCTCCGTTTTGGCGAAAGATGGTCTTTCCTTTCAACTCATTACCGCGCCTGATACCGCTTTAATGCCTCATTCTGAATCTCAATCGCACGCTCTAATCCCATGCTCTTTAAATTCTCCACATACATATCAAAATCATCCAGTTCAGAGGTTCCCAGGATAAATTTCAATGTCATTTCATCACGATATGTATTAATCTCATTCATAAGCGATGAAAATTCCTTGCTCTCCTCTGCTGTCGGCGTAACCGGAGGCATTACATGCTTGATTGCATTGGTTGCTCCCCACACTTCCGGGGTCTGCTTCTGCTCATCCAGTACATAATACTGCTCTACATAACGTAAATCCTGTACAAACGGGCCATTGTAATTGCCGCGGATATAGGCTGCCATCGCCTGTGCAATCGGCCATCCTTCCGGACTTTCCATAATCTTCTTGGTATAAGTCGGATATCCGTCAACCATTTCGTAAGATTCGCCCTCTACACCAAAGTTAAATGCCAGATGCCCCTCTTCTCCATATGCATAATCCATCAGCTTTGCAGCACGTTCTATATCCTTGCAGCATGTCGTGATGGCAACACTGGCTCTTCCGGTATAAGGGCTGTCAAAATCGCCGAACTCTGGGAAGTCCCCCTTATTCACGGTTGGATACGGAGCTGGAACCAGCTTATACTCTGGAGTATTTACCTGCGCCGCTGTTGTCCAGGCCCCCAAACGTCCTCCGGCCCATCCGATGGAAGCTCCGGAAGCTCCATTTGTCATTTTCGAACTAACCTGGTCAAATCCCATCGTCGGCAGATCCGGGTCAATCAGCCCCTCTTCATACCACTGTTTCATTAATGTTAAATACTCCTTATATCCAGGTTCTGCCGCGCCAAAATGCACCATTCCATCATCGCCAATATAAAAAGAGCGGCAGGTTTTATATGCAAAAGCAAACGGGTCGGCAGGAAGCAGCATCTGATTCGTATATTCAAATGTATAAGGGGCAGTCGCACCCTTCTTTTCTTTAAATGCAGTTAATACGGTATGCCACTCATCGATTGTTTCCGGCACCTCAAGTCCCAGTTCCTCCAGCCAGTCACCTCTCAGCATCAGACCGATGGTGTAGCATAAGCGCTGGTCCCCGCGGATAAATGGAAACGCGTAATAATTTCCTTCGTCCGTTTTAATCATCTTATCAATTTCAGGGTGTTCCTCCAGATATTTCGTAATATTCGGACAATACTTCTCAAATACATCGTTTAATGGAATAATCACCCCATCCTTAATGGCCTTCTCCGGGCCTCCCGGATAATCTACAATCCAGTTGTATTCCATCAAATCCGGCAGATTTCCATCTGCTATAATCAAGCTGAACTGTTCCTTCATCTGTCCTGTAGGCGGATGAAGAAATTCAATCTGTGTTCCGGTCTTTTCCATCCAGTTTTTCGCAAACGGCGTTTCTCCCAGATTCGAAAAGTTGGGGGATACTGCTGTATTCAATTCACACCAATAAGTAAAGCTGCCCCCGTCTGCCGGATTTTCCATCTCGGCTTCCGGAGTCACATTCTCTACCGCCTGTGACGTATCTGCCCCGGATGATGCCCCCGATGTCTCGGTTTCTTTTCCTCCTCCATTACAGCCCGCAGTAACAGAAAGCAGTGTTGCTGCTGCCATCAATAAAGCCAATGTTTTCTTCTTCATTCGTAACCTCCTTCTTCCTTGCGCCAGCCTCCACAGCCGGTATGTCCTTGTGCACCTATCATAATCGGTTTCTCTCACCCGGTCTATAACCAAAAGCAGGAATTCCCTATGGATTTTTTCGAAAAAGGGAATGTGGATTTTTTCGAAAAAGGCTCATTCTTTCGAAATCAGCTTCATCTGCCCCGGCGTTATGCCGCGCTTCTTCTTAAACACCCGAATGAAAGCGCCGCTGTCCCGAAAACCAGTCTCCTTCGCCGCAGTGGCTACACTGGCTCCCTGCGAAATCAGTTCCTCTGCTTTGAGGATTCTGGCATCATTAATATAATCCAAAGGACTTTTTCCCCTCTGTTTCTTATACAGGCTTGCAAGATACGCAGAAGTGATATGAAAATGCTGCCCCAGCATCGCCACATTCAAATCCGGATTCGGATAATTTTCATCAATATAAGCCTCTATCTCTTCAATCAGCCCTTCATGCTTCCAGCCTTCGCTTTTCTGCCCTCCAAGATATCCATTTAAGCATTTTCGTGCATGCAGATAAGAGGTATGGATTCCCCCCACACCGCTTCCCGGTTTTCCCAAAAACGCCATAACGCCGAATCCGAATTTTTCTTCAATCATTTGTCCGGCTTCCCTGGCCACCGCTTCCAGCTTCACCACTTCGCTGCTCTCCGAAAGATTCGCGATCACGGCAACCTGCTCCTTGAGCTGCAGTAATTCACAAGCATACTCCCGTTCCAGCATCTCTCCAAATATATTTGCTGTAATAAATCTGCGCAGCGTATTTTCATGTATGGAAAGCTCCGAATCCTCCCGCAGCGGCTTCTCATATTCCACCGCAATTAACAGCACCACATGAAATGCTGCCTCCGGATTGATATGATAAGAAGCAATCTCCTGTTTCGGAAATCCACATGGATATTCCAGAAGCTGAAGCAGATGAAATTGTTTAAGCTGCTCCTCGCTCTCCTTTAAATTCTTTTTGGTATTTTTCAATTCCGTGAAAAGCTGCTCTGTTCTGCTGTTCAGCCACTGGTACTCATTTTCTATTATTTTCGGCCCCTTCAGACGGTCTACAACGGCCCGGAGAGAATGGTAATTTACACTTGAAAAGATATACGAAAGAAAACTTCCTATCACGATACTGATAAAAAGCCCGTTCACACCTCTTCGCCGGATCTGAATCGCATTCTGCTCCACAAGCGTCCGGGGAACCATCAGGACATAATTCCATCCGGACTGTGAAGAAGTAATTTCTGTCGTAATATACGAATTTTTCTCATTCTCTGCTTCAGCCGCTGCCGTAATAATCTGTCCGTTTTTTCCGGTAATCACCATCTGAACCGATTCGTCCCATCTGACGTTTTCAAACAAACGGCTTAGAAATTCCCGTTTCATCCGCACGCCCACCGTTGCAGTTGGCTCCCCGGCTCCCAGCCGCAGACTGGTCATCGTAAACAGCAAATACTCTCCCTCCTCGGTATAGAAGGAAAGAATATCCTGATAGTGGAACTGCGAAAGATACCGACGCATCTCTCCTGCATTATACTGACCTTCCTTATTATACAAATTATCATACAATGCATATGGCATGACCCCATTCACACCCAAAATCGTATCGGTATTTTTAAAATATATAAAAATATCATCGCAGTATTGTTCCAGCAGATGAATGTTTTTAATCGTATTATGGAGAATATAAAGATAATACTGCTCCTCCGCACGAAAGCTTCCTTTTGCATTCGATAAAATATGCACATTGGAATCCAAAGCAATTTTGTTCAGACAGATATTTACCTGATTGACCTGATTATCTATCTCCCCGGCCGCAACCTCCGCCAGAGTCTGATTTAACCGCCCGGCCTGTTTTAGGTCTGCTGCAAGCGTCTTTTGATACAGCACAATCCCCGTAATAATTGCCGGTGTCAAAACCAAAAGATATGACACAAACCATTTAAAAAATATTTTTCCTTTCCGCATTGCCGACATACACAACCGCCCCATATTCATAATTGATTATAGATACATTTTAAAGCGGTTCCGGCAGACTGTATATGTGCAATAGTTCGAATCCATATGCATTTTGTCCAAAACCGCCCTCCTGCCGTTGACAAAAAAAGACTCCTGTGCCAAGATACAATCAAATACTTAGCGGGAGAGAATCTACATGAAAATCATCGATGGACATGCACATTTAGTACAAACAATAGCCGGCTTTACCGCAAAAGGCGAACTCAGGGCCTGCGGCGGCGGATATGCCTCAAATGGAGCCGGTGAGCGCATCTTCATGATACCGCCTCAGCTTGGCGAAACCACCGTTACACCGGAAGCCCTTCTTGCTGTTATGGATGACTGCCAGGTAGAAAAGGCCGTGCTTTTACAGGGAACCTATTTTGGTTTTCAAAATGATTATACCAGCGAAGCAGTGAAAAAATATCCATCACGTTTTATCGGAGCCGCTGCCTATGACCCATTCTGTGCACAGAAGGATGCTATTCGTGCTCACCTTTTTGATGAACTGCAGTTTAAAATCCTAAAGCTGGAAGTCAGCGGAGGCTGTGGCCTTTCCAGCTATCATCCGGATTTGAATCTGGATGGGGAACAAATGCATGAGGTCTATCGCGATGCTGCCCGCCGGGGGCTTACCCTTGTTATGGATATCGGACGGCCCGGCATGCAATGCTGGCAGGTGGACGCTCTGGCCCAGGCAGTCCGCCGTTACCCGGAGATGCATTTTGTCATCTGCCACCTTACGGCTCCACAGCTGGGAGACGGTGAAAAACTGAAATATGCGCTGGACAAGCTCTGCCTGGATAATGTCTGGTTTGATTTGGCCGCGCTCTGTTCCAACACCAGGCCGGAAGCCTACCCTTATCCGACTGCCCGCAGGTATGTACACGATGCGCTGAATATCCTGGGTTCTGAACGTCTCATATGGGGAAGTGATATTCCATCCACGATGACCCGTGACAGCTACCGGCATCTGATTGATTACCTTGCCCTCGACCCTGCTCTCAGTACGGAAGAAAAAGAAAACATCTTTTATAAAAATGCATTGAAACTATATTTTGAGAATACTTTGTTCTGATAGGTGACATCCTGGCTTTTCGCACGCAGACGCAAAAAAAAGCGGCTGCCATCTTCCCGGCACCGCTTTTTTCTGCGCTTAACTCTCTAATGCTTTTTTAATTTTGTCTCCAGCCGCTGCTTCATCTGCCCCATTCAGATAGAAGACAAGCCGATTGCACTGCGGATTCCAGTCACGCATCATCGCGTCGTAATCTTTCGCGTTAATCCGCATACCCATATCCTGAATATAAACATCACAGGAACATTGCTGCGCGATTCGGATAATGTAAGAAATCGGCAATGGACGGGCAGAGCGAGCAGCAATGTTAACTGATTGCGCTAACATAAGCCTCACCCCTTACAAAATCAATTGTCCGCAAGTTTCCCCCTCTAAGTACTTCACTTCCCTAAAGTACTTTAAGTATACTCCCTATTTCATAAAAATACAAGGGAGATTGTATTAAATTTGTGTAAATTTCCACAACAATACCCGGTGTTATCTAATAACATTTCCAATATTTTCTATTAATAAGTTATCTTTCTCCATTGTTTTCCATATTTATCGTATTGCTTACGATATACACCGGACGGTCCTTCAGTTCGGTAAACAGAATAGCGATGTATTCTCCGATAATTCCTACAATCAAGAACAGCATCGCAAACATGAAGCAGATTAAAACCACGATGGTGGCGTATCCGCTGGGCGCACCGCTCCTGGTAAACAAGGTATAGATCATCACCGCAAGTCCCAGAAGGCCGGACACCATTCCTGCATAAATACCCAGTTTCAGCGGCATATTGGAGAAGCACAGGATGGTGTTCACCGAAAAGATAAACAGCTTTTTTAAACTGTATTTGCTCTCCCCCGCCACTCTCGGCCTGGCCTCATAGGAAAGGGTGGTTTTCTTAAAGCCCACGTTCTGGACGTATCCCCGGAGAAACCGCACCTTTTCCCGGTAGCTGGTCTGAAGCACTCTGGCCACCGCCTTGTCCAGTGCGAAAAAATCAGAGGCATTCGGCTCAAAATGCACATCGGAGATGGCATTGATCAGCCAGTAGAAGCCGGATGAGGTGATATTCTTAATCAGCCCGGCATCCGCATTCTTCGTGCGCACCATGCTGATGACCTGATATCCCTCCTCGAAGCGGCTCACGATATCCGGCAGGCATTCCGGCGGATGCTGCAGATCGGCGTCCATGCAGACAATCCCATCCCCTCTGCTGTAGTCCAGTCCTGCGATCATCGCCGCCTCGTGGCCGAAGTTTCTTGAAAAATCCACTACCTTTACTCTGGAATCCGCCTCCGAAAGCCGGGCCAGAATCGATAGGCTCCCGTCCCGGCTTCCGTCATTGACGAAAATCAGCTCGTAATCCCAGGGCAGCGTCTTTAATATCCGGCTGGTTTCCTGATAAAATTCCGCCAGGGCCTGCTCCTCATTGTAAACAGACACCACCACGGAAAGCAATTTTTCCTTTTTTCTGTCCTGCTCTTCTGTCATGGCATCTGATCCTCTCCACATGAAAATACCTGAATCTCCACGGTCGAATGGCTTGGCACCTGCTGCTCCTTCGGAGGGAACTTCATGTAATCCCCGTAAACCAGCGTCAGCACCTCATGCCAGCCCTCCGGACACATTAGCTTCGTATCTTCAAACGGAAGGTCCACCGTTCGGGTGCTCCATTCCCGATCAAGGGTCACATACAGGTAATCCGGCTGATAATTGCTGTAATAAAGCTGCTTCGTCTTTTTCTTCCGGTCCTTCCTCGCCGCCGCCCGCTGAAGCTTCATAATCCACTTTAACGGGATTATCTTTCCGACTGACGCCAGGATGCCGATGCAGACCTTCTGAACGGCACTGTATTTTCCAAAATCCAGATGATACCGGTGTCCCATGGCAAGCCCGTAAAGCACGGTCTGGATTCCTTTCGCAAGCTTCGCGCACACCGGGCAGTCCGGCAGCGCGTCCAGGATGAATAAATCCACATATACATGGTTCAGCTTGCCGTCATAGTAGGCCATCTCCGCATCCTCTTCATGGGTCCGGCTGTTTTTATAAATGATTCTGGGCGTAAAGTCATAAAAACCATGGCCCCCGTGGTAGGTATCCGGCAGCACCAGCTCCATCCCCTCCGGCAGCTCTCTTGGAGCTACCTTGATGAATGCCTCGATATTCGCTCTGGTCATGGCCACATCCGCATCATCATCCCACGGGATAAAGCCCTTATGGCGCACTGCGCCAATCAAAGTACCGGCATCCAGAACGTATTTTAATTTGTATTTCCGGCAAATCCGGTCAATCTCCTTTAAGATGGAAAGATTTGCCTGATGAACCTTTGTTAAATCATACATATCCTTATCTCCCGCATCCGGCCGCTTCCCGGATGGTCTTCGCCATATAATCAATCATCTCATCGGTCATTCCCGGATATACGCCTACCCAGAAGGTATCCTTCATAATCCGGTCGGTAACGGCCAGGTCTCCCACGACCCGGTACCCGGTCTGAGCGGCCCGCATCTGGTCAAAGCATGGATGCTTGGTCAGATTTCCGGCAAACAGCATCCGGGTCTGAATGCCCTTTTCCTCCACAAAGCGGACCACCTCGTTCCGGTCCACCCCTTCCTTACAGGTTATCAGGAAGCCGAACCAGCTTGGATTGGCATGCTCACAGGCCTCCGGCAGGATAAGCTTCTCCTCCGTTCCGGCCAGCGCCGCCTTTAAACGGTTAAAATTATGGCGGCGGCGTTCCACGAATCCGGGGAACTTTTCAAGCTGAGCGCAGCCGATGGCCGCCTGCATATCGGTAGCCTTTAAGTTGTAGCCGAAATGGGAGTATACATATTTGTGGTCATAGCCCAGCGGCAGCTCTCCGTACTGGCGGTCGAACCGGTGTCCGCAGAGGTTGTCCCTTCCGGACGGACATACGCAGTCGCGGCCCCAGTCACGGAAGGAGCGGATAATCTTATTTAGCAGCGGATTATTGGTGTAAACCGCGCCGCCCTCGCCCATGGTCATGTGGTGAGGCGGATAGAAGCTGGATGTTCCGATGTCGCCCACCGTTCCGGTCAGCTTCGTTTCCCCATCTATCTCGTACTGGCTTCCCAATGCGTCACAGTTGTCCTCCACCAGCCACAGATTATGCGCCTCGCAGAATTCCTTTACCGCCTTTAAGTTGAACGGATTGCCCAGGGTGTGCGCCAGCATCACGGCCTTCGTCTTCCCGGAGCGCGCCGCCTCCAGCATGTTCACATCGATGTTGTACTGCGGAATGGTCACATCCACGAAAACCGGCACCGCGCCGTACTGAATCATCGGCGTTACCGTAGTGGGGAATCCGGCCGCTACGGTGATGACCTCATCCCCCCGCTTAATCTGGCGCTCCCCCAAAAGCGGAGAGGTCAGCGTCATAAATGCCACCAGATTTGCCGAGGAGCCGGAGTTTACCAGCGCGCAATATTTCACGCCCAGATACCCGGCCAGCTTCGCCTCGAACTCGTCGGTGTAGCGGCCGGATGTGAGCCAGAATTCCAGGGAGGAATCCACCAGATTCACCATCTCCCGCTCGTCATACACACGGGAGGCATATGGGATTCTCTGTCCCTCCTCAAATGGTGCTTTTTTATTATGAAAGGTTCTGCAGTACTCCGCCACCTGATTCAGGATTTCCTGGCGTGCCTGCGCCTCCGTTTTATTTTCAAACATAGATTTCAGTTCCTTTCCTGTTCGTTCTCATCATGATCATCCTGCACCGGACCGCCAAAAAATTCCATAATCTGCCGGTCTGTGACCTCCCGCATATCAGCTCCCGCCAGATATGCCTTCGCCCATTCCACCGTTTTTGCAACGGCCTCCTGCACATGATATCTTGGGGTCCATCCGAAGGTGCGCTTTACCCTGGAGCAGTCCAGCTTCAGGAAATTGGCTTCGTGAGGGCCGCCGTCAAAGCGGTTCACCCACTTCAAGCCGTCCCCCCAGGCCTGGCAGAAGAAATCCGTCAGCTCACCGGTGGTAACGCAGTCGCAGTCATCCGGTCCTACATTGTAATAGCCGCTGAAGGAGCGGTCCTCGTACTGCTTCATGGCGATGGTCAGATACACGGCTAACGGCTCCAGCACATGCTGGTAGGGTCTGGTGGAATATGGGTTCCGCACCACGATATCCGCTTTCTTTCCGGCCGCCCGGATGCAGTCCGGGATGATCCGGTCATTGGCAAAATCACCTCCGCCGATTACATTGCCGGCCCTGGAGGTGGAGATGGCGCAGCGCCCGTCCTCGAAAAAGGACTTCTGATAGCTGTGGGTCACCAGCTCGGAGCAGGATTTGCTGTTGGAGTAAGGGTCGTAGCCGTCCAACGGGTCGCACTCCCGGTAGCCGTACTCCCATTCCCGGTTTTCATAAACCTTGTCGGTGGTAACATTTAAAAAGGATTTCACGCTGTCCGTCAGGCGGACACATTCCAGCACATGGACCGTTCCCATCACATTGGTTTCATAGGTATAGACCGGATTCTTGTAGGAATCCCGGACGATGGGCTGGGCCGCCAGGTGAAACACCAGCTCCGGCTGCACCCGGTCAAAGGTCTGCTTAAGCGTCTCCAGATTCCGCACATCACCGATTACGGAGTCCATGGTGCTTTCAAAATCAGCCGCATAAAACAGGCTGGGATCTGTGGGCGGATTTAAGGCGTAGCCCGTCACCTTTGCTCCGGCCAGAGTCAGAATCCGGCACAGCCAGGAGCCCTTGAATCCGGTATGTCCCGTAACCAGCACCCGTTTTCCGCTGTAAAATTTCTTTAATTCGTCAAATGTTATGTCTGCCATCTCATCTACTCCCATATCTTCCACGGCGCCTGGCCGGACTGCCACATAGCTTCCAGCTGCATCTTATCTCTCTGGGTATCCATGCACTTCCAGAAGCCATTGTGGGTGTAAGCCATAAGCTGGCCGTTCTTTGCCAGATTTTCAAGCGGCGCCTTTTCCAGCACCGTCTCGTCTCCCTCGATATAATCAAATACCTCCGGATTCATCACCATAAATCCGCCGTTGATCAGCGCGCCGTCGTGGTCATTCTTCTCCCGGAAGGCCTGAATCCGGCCGTCCGCCTGCATGTCCAGAACGCCGAAGCGCTGGCCCACATTGACCGCCGTCATGGTAGCCGTCTTTCCGTGGCTCTTGTGGAACTCCACCAGCTCCGTCAGGTTCACGTCCGCCAGGCCGTCACCATAGGTCAGCATAAACGGCTCGTTCCCCACATAAGGCTGAATCCGCTTCACCCGGCCGCCGGTCATGGTATTTAACCCGGTATCCACCAGCGTTACCTTCCATGGCTCGGAGTAATTATTGTGTACTTCCATCTTGTTATTTGCCAGATCAAAGGTTACATCTGAAGTGTGGAGGAAATAGTCGGCAAAAAATTCCTTTACCACATACTGCTTATATCCCAGGCAGATGACAAATTCATGGAAGCCAAACTGGGAATAATACTTCATAATATGCCAGAGGATCGGTTTTTCTCCAATCTCGATCATTGGCTTTGGTTTTAAATGACTTTCTTCGCTGATTCTTGTGCCGAAGCCTCCGGCCAGCAGTACTACTTTCATGCTAATTTCCTCCATATACATTCCAATTCTGTTCCTCCAGGATCTGCAGGGCTCTGCGGATTTTGTCCGTTCCCTTGTGATACTGAAGCTGCTTTTCTAATACTTCATCATCCGTTTCCCGGTAGTTTAAAAGGACCTGCTCCACCTCGGCCGCATACTGTCTGCGGTTCGGAGCCTTCTCCACCTCCTTGCAGGTGGTATACACATTTCCGCACAGAATCACCGCGCTGATGACGATGGCCGCTGCCATCTCAAGGCGGGACACACTCCAAACTGCACTGCGCCCGGTCTTCTGCCTGATTTCCGGTTTTGCAGTACTCCTTCTGCCCTCCCGGCGCAGCTTCCAGACCAGGGCAAAGGTAAGGAGCATGCCCAGGATTCCCACCTGATACTGAAGGGCATAGCGGGAACTCATCCCGTAATCACTGTTTTCAAAAATCCACCGGGCAGCCAGCACCAGCAGATGGTTCAGTCCGCCCCACAGAAGGAGCATCAGCGGGAACACGGAAACCCGGTAAAGCTTCCTTTTCATCTGCATCCAAAGGGCCAGGCCGTATCCGGCCAGCACCACCGCTCCGGCCAGATAGCACAGCGCCATGCCTTTATCCAGCTTCGCCAGAAAATCCAGCATCGGCTCGGAACCGACTACCATGGAGGAGAGGCTTTTCAGGATAAACTTCGGAAACAGCATAAAATTATCTCCCATTACCTGGGAAATGCTTCTTCCGGTCGCTCCCGCATGCTCGGACACGGCAAAAGAGCTGCTGACCAGATAAAGACACATAGGCGCCAGCACATTCCCCATATAGCAGAGAATCCGGCGGTCCGCCTGCTTCGTCCGCTTCCATTCGATCAGGAGGCAGAAGCCATAGGTCAGAATCAGGACTGCTGCATAAGCCCCGCAGTAAGGCCCCGCCGTTCCCAGGATAATCAGCCATGGGAGAAGCATCAGAAGACGGCGCTCCCGCTGGTCCTGCTTTCGCTTCTCCAGCGTCATCAGCTTTTTTTCCTGCCGTTTCCACACCCGGTCCCAGAGCACATAATGATAGTAAAATCCGGCAAATGCCAGAAAATGGCACCAGCCCGTTCCATTGGTCAGCATCTCCCATTTATTCAGGCTGAAAAATACGGCCATGAGCATCAGATACCAGACGACCCCCACCTGCCGCTCCCTGCAGTAAGCCGCCAGCACCAGTCCGGCCGCCCCCAGGCAGAGAACGCCGAGAACCATCTCAAAGGTTGTGGAGTAATCGAAAAAGGTAACATTGATAATCCGCTCGATGAAGTTCACCGGCATCCGGGTCACGATATCGGCCACAAAGAATTTGTCCGGATTCCATACATCAGGAAGATAGCTGTTAATCAGGCGGATATAGTCCGAGTACACCACATCCCTCGTTGCCGCCAGAATATAAGCAAGACAAAACACCGTACCCACCGCCGGAAGCAGGCAGTAAAGGCAGTTCTTTCGCTTCAATTCTTTTTTGTTTCGGTTCGTATAATGTTCCATGCCAGATTCCTTCCAGATAAACTTGCTTTTAAGTATACTCCATCTGCCGTTTTTATTCAATCCCGGCCATTTTCTTTTCTCTTTCTCATTTCTTAAATATTTGTAACAGCTTATTCGGCCTCCATCTCAATAAACGCCGTCAGCTTCTTCTCCCCACGCTGCTCCAGGGCATCCGGCAGGTAGTAGTTGTTTTCAATCTGAATCAGCAGCGTCTGGTAAGGTTCAGCCTCGATTTCACACTGGTAAATGTTTTCCGTCACCGGAATGGTCTGATCCAGCGCTCCGTCTACATAGATTTTTGTCTCCTCCCCGCCGGAAAGCGTTCCAGGATACAAAAATTTCAGGGAAACCCGGCCCTCTGCGCCGCTTAATATCGAAAAGCTGCAGGATTCATCCATCCATCCGTCCTGGTAAATGCCGTAGTCGGCCTGGAATTTTAAATGCTTCACGAACTGGGTGATATCCTGAAAGCCGTTGTGCTCCTCATCCTCCCGCAGCACCAGCATCTGGTCCGTCACCAAGCCGATATCCCGGATACTGTCGATAAACTCCACCTTCGTCCCTTCCGCCTTCCGCTCCTTATCAAACACCTTGAAGAAGGTTTCCGCCGTAAATTCACTCATCTCATAGGAATTGCCGATGATGTAAATGGTCTTTCCGAAAATTTCTTTCCCGTATCTTCCATACGTTTCTTCTGCCAGAGAATTGTAACGCATCTGATTCGGCCACAGGTACAGGTTCGGGAACTGTCCGCGGAAAAAGATTTCTGCCGGGAAGCTGAGAATCAGATACAGAAGGACTCCGCATACACAAAAACACGCAGGTCCGGCAGAGCGCCGTCTGACCGGAGCGGACGGACGGGTATGCTGCGCCGCAAAATTCGCCTCTGCGCTGTCTCCAGACACCTCTTCCCCGGTTTCCTGAGACATCCGGCTTCGGAACCATTCGGAGCCATTTCTCCTTCCGCCTGCCTCCTTCACCGCCTCATGTCCTGCCGGGGCCAGCACACCGCAGATGTAGGTAAGAAACAGAAGGGCAGCCGCATAGGAAACATAGACCCACCGCATCTCCACCCGGACCGTTACACTGGAGGAGCCGATGCACATGGCAATAAATACCAGAAACAGCGCAGTATTTGAAAGATAGCTGCCCCGCTTTTCTTTATTTTTCACAATCTGCACCAGAAAGAGCAGGAAGAACAGAGCCAGGACCAGGTCCGCCCCATAAACCAGCCCCCGAATCCGAAGCGGCGTGTCCGCCCAGGCCAGACCATTCAGATGCTCCGGTCCGGCATTGATGCCGAACACATAGGCCACCTGACTGACTGCATATCCCAATGATTTCCAGAAGGAGAAGGTATCCGACACCTGCGTGCCGCCGGTTCCGGCCGGAGCCAGAGAGCCAATCGTCATCCATCGGATGAGCTGTACCAGCAGGAACTGTCCCAGCGGCCAGAACCATCTCTTTGCCTGAAACTGCCTCTTCATGAGAAGAACCAGGAAAAACAGCGGAAGCAGCGCCATATACCGCTCATGGACAAAGCAGATACCGAAATACAGCCAGCACGCTCCATAAAAATATCCCGTCTTCTCCTGCTTTTCATTCAGATACACAAAAAGACCGTATAAAATTCCAATCGCCATCCACAGCGCCATGGTTTCCATCAGTCCGTAAACCTGGCCAATCTGATAGTAAGACATCCTGGACAGCAGAAAGAGGATGCCGATAAAAAATCCCAGAATCCCACGCCCGGAAAAACGGCGGCCCAGATTATAGAGAAACACCGCCAAAAGGCCATTTAGCAGGATGTTAATCGGAACCATCCACTCCACATGGGGACCGGTGAAAGCCAGCTCCAGCCAGGCCGCCAGATAAAACAGGAAGCGGAACCGGGTACTCCCGATTGGAAAAACATACTGCCAGAATGACTGCTCCCCCCAGCAGGACCAAAGATATAAGTCATCCATATAAAGTCCCTTGATTTCAATTCCCCGATTAATAAAAAAAGCAAATCCCATTAATAATACAGCTGCTATCATATCATTTTTCTGCTGCAGCCTCTGTTTCGTAGAAAGTGGTTTCAATATTCCCATCCTCCTGTATTCATTCACGGCATCGGTTCCGTGCTGTTTCCTTCATGTGTCTGAACCTCGGCGCTCTGTCCCGCGCCCGGTTCTCCAGATGTCTGAACTTCGCCGTTCTGTCCCGCGCCCGGTTCTCCATGTGTCTGGGCTTCGCCGCCCGATTTCCGAAAACGTGCCATCTTATAATATTCAGCTGCCTGCTTCTCCGGCTCTGTCTCTATGGCGCCATCCAGGTTCACTCGCCCCAGCACATTTCCATTTTCATATCGGATATCCGCCAGGCTCCCGTCCTCAACCAGATAGCGGGCCACATCATACGCCCTGGTTCCACGTTCCAGGTATCCGGCCTGCACATAGATATAATCCGTTCCGGCAAATTTCAGAAACGCCTTGAAATCATCTAACGTCTTTACCAGGCGCACATTTCCGCCGCTTCCGGTCACATCATAATAGCTCTGCACACTGCCCGGAAGCCAGAGGACCTCCGGATGCGCCCCGAATGCCAGCACCCGGACCTCCGGGTCTGACGAGAGAATCGACCAGATTGCCTGATTCCCGCTGCGGCATTTCGCTTCATAAACCGCCTGCTGGTGATTCATATAGCCTGGATTTTTCAGCCTGACCGGAGTAAAGCCCACCGTCCCCGACCAGTTAGTTGCCATCGTCACCATCGCCTGAAACAGGAAAAATGCGGCAAACAGCAGATATCCGGCCAGGCGCGGCAGATACGCAGTCCTCTGCAGCCGGGACGCCGGCAGATTGCCTCGATACGCCTTCCGCTCCTCCAGGGCAAACACACCGTTCACCACCAGAAGCACATACATCAGCATAAAATAATTTCCATCCACCTGCCAAAGCAGGTAGATGCTGACCAGGCTGACCAGGCCAATCACCACGGCCGCTGTATGCATACAGGACCGGGCAGCGCTGTCCGCCCGGCTCCTTCTCCCCCAGAACATCCAGGCCAGAAGAAATATCACCATGGAGCTGGTTCCCCAGGCAATGATTACATGGAGCATATCCTCTCCGGCCGGGCTTACAAACACGCCGTACAAACGCTTTGCCAGAAAACGGATGCCATCAAGCAGGCTCATCTCCATTCCCTGGTCCGGTATGGAGGCGAAGGCATAAGGCCACCGCACCTGAAAACCAAGCAGCTCCCAGATTGAAGTAAATACCGAGGTCGTCGGAACGCCAATCAGACGATAGGTGCGAACCCAGGTTCCAAGCCAGGCGCCAAGGGCCGGAAGCAGCACAACGGCGCACTGCCGGAAAGCACCTGCCTGCTGTGCCATTGCCGCTGCACCTGATTTTTCTTGTCCCGCAGCTTCTGCTTGTTTCTCTGCTTTGACATGTCCGGCCATTTTTGCATGTTCCGGTACCGTCCCCTCTTTGGCTTTCCCCGTCCCTTTCCGTGAAAATCCACCTTTTCCAATCAGATCAATCAGACAGGCCACCGACAAAACGGTGGAAAACACCATAGAGGTCGGCTTCATCGAATAGCTGAGGAAACAGCCTCCCGCCGCGATGCCAAACCACTGCCCCTTTTCCTTCCGGCTCTGGCTGTTCAGGATTCCGGCTGCCGCGCACAGAATTCCAAGCTGGCAGACCAGCGTGGCCATATCGCTCTTCGCTGTAATCGCCATATTCATAATCCCCGGCACCAGGGACACGCTGGCGGCTGCAAACAGCCCCAGCCTCCGGCTTCCGCCCAGCTGCATCACCAGCCCCCAGATCAGAAGCAGTACAAAAACTGCCAGCCAGAGATTCAGGCAGAGCTGATAAGCGAAGGTTGCCGTTCCGGCCAATGGAAACGCGAGAATCTCAAAGCCCTTCGGATAAGTGTATACCAGATTGATATTTCCCAGATTCTCGTAGATTCCATGTCCGATATCCAGGATATATGGGGAACGAAGCCCATAGTGGAGCGAATCATAATCCGGGCGCAGATTGATTCTGGCAAGCTGCACGAACACCATGGTAAGCAGGACTGCAAGAAAAAATGCATTCCAGAAGTCCCATCCATCTTCTTTTTGCGTCCGGAAATCTGCCTGGTTTTCCAGCCAGGAATCTGCCTGATTTTCCACCTGCGAACCCGCCTTGCCTTCCGCCTGCCCCAGCCGGGAATGCAGATGCCGCGCTGTCTCTGGAAGCAGATGCACCAAAAACACCATCGCCGTCAGCGCCGCCGCCAGAAGCCGCATCCTGCGCAGCCCTCCGATATGAAATGCCGACAATATACAAACCAGACTGATCCAGGCCCCGCTTCCAATCAGAAAATCGGCATTTACAATCCGAAGCCAGTTTTTCTTCCCTTCTTCTCTTGATTTCTTCCTCTCTTTTCTCTTTCCTGTCCCATGATTCTCTGCCAGCTGCCGAACCCAGTCACCCAGCGTCAGGATACCCAGAAACCAGAGTCCAGAAACCACAAAAGGCAGAAAAACCTGATGACACCAGATTCCTGCCAGCATCCCCAGGCTGATTCCGCCTATTTTTACCCACCTTTTTAACGGCAGAAGCCCCACAGCCAGCATAAATAGAAAAAAAACCGCCGTCTCCAGAATCATTCCTCTGCCTTGTTCCATATCAAAAATCCGTTTTAAGCTTCCCTGAACAAACAGGGTATTCCATCCCACAGCCAGGCAGACTGCCCCGGCCGTTATCATTCCCCAGTACCGGACACGGTCCCCGGTATCCGGTTTTCTTATCTGTTTATTTCCCATCGTTTCAACCAACCGTCCTGCGTTTCCCCTCTTGTTATACTACTTGTAACTGTTCAGTACCTTCGCAGTTACCTATACTTCATACGATTCATATGCCTTCTGATAAAATTTCATCAGCAGACGGACAACCGGCTCCGGCCACAGACGGCCAAACATCCGGACCTCCTCCCGGTAGCGTCTGGAGTCCTTCATGCAGGTATTGGTTGCCGCATCCTTATGAAGCCGGTGAAATACCAGCGGCCGTTCCGCGCAGATAAAACGCCCCGGCTTCTCTGCCAGCGTAATCAGTGTATCCCAATCCAATGCAAATTTACAATCAGACGCAAACAACGGCTGCCCCAGCCGCTCCTTTTGGTAAGTACAGGCCGGACAGCAGATGGAATTTCCAAATCGAAGCGCACTTTTTTTCACAAAAGTGAGATGATTCAGCTCCGGCAGCATGAGAGGCAGGCGAAGCAGCCGCTTCACCAGCACAAGCCGTTCCCCCGGTACCAGTTCATGGTCCCTTACCGTGGTGTAATCCGTGGTAAACATCGTAATATCGTCAAACCGTTTGGCATAGGCTTCCAGTGTTTTTACATAATCCCGCCCATACATATCATCCTGATGAGCAATGGTCACAAATCGTGCATCCGCCATCTCGAATGCAAAATTCCAGTCCGCCTGAATATCGCTTTCCCCCTCCCGGACATAGACCGGGATTCCATATTTCGCCGCCAATCCATGAATGTACGGACTTGGGGTTGAGGTACATAAAATCACGCTGGTCCGGCAGCTCTGCCCGGTCACCGAGCGGATACATGCCTCCAGATATGGCGAATCTTTATATGCGCAAACCGCAAATGTATGAAAATGCTTCATCGCTTCTTTTTTCCCATCCTCTCTGACTGCACGACG
>JAUNPZ010000007.1:17753-18875 GCA_030536455.1 Lachnospiraceae bacterium
TCTCCCCGTGAACCGGCTGTTTCTTCAGCAGCATAGCCGCAAACAGGCTGAGCGCCGAAATCGTCACAAAGCTGTAGCTTACGCCAATCCAGTTTTTTGTCATAAAGTTAGCCTTGATAATCTGCGGCATCAGCGGCGTGATCACTCCGTCCATCCAGATTAATACCGGTACATGAACGGCCATGATGACCATGCTGTTTTTTCCATATAAAGACAGCAGCCATGCAAGCGGACGGCATCTTCCGATTACCGCCGACGCCAAAAACAGCAGGTAACAGCCGGCAAAAGCCGCCAGATAAAAGCTCCACAAGCCTTCATCTCCAAACCAGGCCCCATTAATATCCACACGGCCGTTTTTTTTCACGCAGACCGCCCAGATTAACAGCGCCGGGACTGCCAGCGCCGCCAGTATCCGCTTCTGACGCCCGGATATCGGTCCGGATGCCAGGCAGTGTTCTTCCAACAGCCGCCACAGATGTCCCGCAAAAAACATTCCCTGTAAAATCATTGCCAGTTCAAAGCCCCACGGAAGCCGTACTTCCGTGCACTTAATCCTCCAGCCCGCCGCCACCATGAGTGCCGCCGCGGCGGCCTCCAGTCCCAGCTTCTGCCAGACATTTTTCCCAAACCGGCCAATGAAAAGCGCCAGATAAAACCAGCAGTTCGCCACGAAAAACATGGGCAGGAACCAGATTGGAAGATTCGGGAGATAATTATTGATGCCGATTCCCCAAAGCGCTCCGGCCGCATAGGAGCCAAACTGGGCCGCATCCGCCGGCCAGGCATATATGATTGAAGCAAAAGCAAAGAAAAAATAGGGCTGAAGCAGCCGGTAAAATTTCTTCGTCACAAACTGAGCCGGGCTTTCCCCTTCCCTGATTTTCAGCCAGTAACCGCCAATCAGAAGGAACACCGGAAGCTGCACACTGTACACCACCTGGTTCAGCCGCCCGTCATATTCAAAGAAACGGTTCATATGGCCCAGAATCACCAGGAGAATCGCAATTCCCTTCGCTACATCAATATAAACCTTTCGCTGTTCCGGCATTCTGTTTCTGCCCGCTTCCATGTTTTCCTCCTCTGTTCTCTCACACGTTTCTTTTGTTCTTTAAGAATAGCGCC
>JAUNPZ010000007.1:18975-22128 GCA_030536455.1 Lachnospiraceae bacterium
GTTCGGCGATGAAATTATAAGGAAAAAAATCGGTCCTCCAGCATCAGGCATAGCGCATGGTACACAGGAAGATGCAGTTCCTGGATCATATAAGTTTCCTGTTCCGGAACAATGATGGCTACATCCGCACATCCGGCCAGCTTTCCGCCGTCCCGTCCGGTCAGACCGATGGTCTTCATCCCTTTTGCCTTCGCCACCGCCATGGCATACAGCACATTCTTCGAATTTCCGGAGGTGGAAATCCCCAGAAATACATCTCCGCTTTTTCCATATCCGTAAACCTGCTGTGCAAAAATCAGCAGGCCGTCCACATCGTTGAGATACGCTGTGGAAAGTCCCGGATGTCCGGTCAGCGCAATCGCCGCAAGACCTCCCTGCAGTTTTTGGGCCAGTTCCGGTCCCCGCTCTGGGTCGGCTTCCAGCAGCCTTTCCGCAAACGCTTCATCTACAGGTCTTTTTTTGCAGAAGCCCTTCATCAGCTCGCCCACGATATGCTCGCTGTCCGCGCTGCTCCCGCCGTTTCCTGCCACCAGCAGCTTGCCGCCGGACAGGTAGCACTGCTCCAGCACCTGATAAGCCTGGTAAATCGAATCCTTTACCGGCTCCAGGACCGGGTAGCGCTTGATTAAACGCTCTAATTGTTCCATCGGAGTCATAATTTCGTTGTCTCCTTTTCTGTCATCATATTCATTTCAATGGCTTCCCTCTTTTCCCCGGTCCGCCATTGCCTCACAGCTTTATGCCCTCACGCCGAAGGGTCCACATCGCCACATCCAGAAGGGTTTCCCCGAAAAATTCCATGGGATGTGCGGCATCCCCGGTGACCGTTCTTCCTGCTTCTTCCGCAAACTGCCGGTAAAGCTCCCGGCCATATCCGGTTCCCACCAATGCCGTGTGGATGCCGAAGCGGGCTCCGGCCTGGGTATCCAGCCACTTGTCGCCAATCATATAGGAATGCTCCTTGTCCACCGCCCGGTCTGCCTGAGCTGCCTCAAACATCCCGGTTTCCGGCTTTCTGCAGTGGCATTTCACCTTATACCGGCCGATTCCATGCTCCGGATGATGGGGGCAGTAATAAAACCGGTCGATGTGGGCGCCCTCTGGCTCCAGTATCTGATTCATGTACCGGTGAAGCTGCTCCACATCCCGCTCTTCATAATAGCCTCTGGCTACTCCCGCCTGATTGGTCACCACCACCACCTGGAAGCCGTGCTCATTCCACAGACGGATTGCCTCTGCCGCGCCTGGAAGCAGCTTTAAGTCCTCCGGACGGTGCAGGTAATTGACCTCTTCATTAATCGTGCCGTCCCGGTCCAGAAAGATGGTCTTGAACCCGGCCTTCTTATCTTCTTCGCTCCTACACATCAAATACATACTCCCCGTTCGGCATCTGCACCTTCACCTGCTTGTAATCCCAGCGGTCCTCGTCCGAAATCCAGCTCTGGGCGCCGCGAAGCTCAAAATTCCAGTCCGCAAGCTGGCCTCCCATGGCCTCCATCCGCGCCGCTACCTTATGGCGCACATTATACGGACAGTACATGAGAAGATATCCGCCGCCGCCTGCTCCCAGAAGCTTCCCGCCTAATGCTCCGGCCTTCATGGCCTCCTCATAAAGCATGTCAATCTGGGGATTGGTAATCTTACTGCTCATCCGCTTTTTGCTCTCCCAGCCGTAATTTAACAGCCGTCCGAAGCTGTGCAGATTCCCCTTCAAAAGCTCATCCTTCATGGCATACGCCAGCGCCTTCACTTCGCACATGGCGTCAAAGGCATCCTTCTTCTCGTAGTTCTTCACCTGATCCTTGATGATATTCGCGGAAACATGAATATTTCCGGTATAGCACAGCAGCAGATTATACTGCAGTTCATGGATGATATCCTTCTTAATCCGCAGCGGGTTTACCACCACATCATTTCTTCCATGGAACTCGATGAAATTAAAACCGCCGAAGGTGGCCGCATACTGGTCCTGATAGCCTCCCGCAATCTGCAGGTCCTCCCGCTCCACCTGGTACGCCAGGTCCGCAAGCTGGTATGCATCCATCTCGATGCCCTTCCACCGGGCCATGGCCACCAGCATGGCTACCATCACCGTAGAAGAAGTTCCCAGGCCGGAGCCCGGAGGCGCATCGCACTGGAGATAAACCTCACAGCCCCTGCTGATATCCATCGCCTTCAAGGCTGCTTTTACCAGATCCAGCTTTCCGTCATACACATAATTTTCCCTGGTATTGTATTTTACCGTCATATCAAAATCCAGGGAATGAACAATAATCTGGTCATCCTCCCTTGGAACAATGGAACAGTACGCATATTTATTAATGGTACTTCCGATAATCGCTCCTCCCTGCTCCACGCAGAAAGGCGCTACATCCGTTCCGCCGCCGCCGAAGCTGACTCTTAATGGCGCACGCCCTCTGATTACCATACAACGACTCCTTTTTTCACATCATCCTGAAACCGGAAGTAATCCTCCGGAATTCCGATATCAATAAAATATCCGTCATTTACAAAACCGCCCAGACGCTTTCCTTCCGCCATCCACCTGGGAATCATCTCATTTTCCAGAGAAACCTTTCCCGCCGGAATCTCCTCCAGAAGTTCACGGCTCATCAGATAAATGCCTCCGTTAATGGTTCCCGGAACCGCCTCGCTGGTTTTTTCATTAAAACCGGTCAACCGGTTGTCGATAAGCACTGCCTTTCCGTACCGGGACACATCCGGCACCTCGCGGAGCACCAGCGTCATATCCAGACGCTTCTCCTCTGCCAGCCGCGGCAGGCGGCTGTAATCAATCTGATAGAAGGTATCGGCATTCAGCACATAGAACCGGTCCTCCGTCACAAAACGGGCCGCATTCTTGATGGCCCCCGCTGTTCCCAGAAGCTCCTCCTCATAGGCATAGGAAACCTTCACGCCGAATGCGCTTCCATCTCCAAAATATTCCTCCACCATGGAGCCCTTGTAGCCCACGGCGAAGATGATTTCTGTAATTCCATTCTTTGAAAGCTCATGGACTACATATTCCATAAAAGGCTTTCCTTCGATTAATGCCATCGGCTTCGGACGGTCGCTTACGACACTGCGCAAGCGGGTGCCAAGACCCCCGGCGAGTAAAATTGCCTGCATATATGTGTTCCCTCTTTCTGATTT
>JAUNPZ010000007.1:22228-26525 GCA_030536455.1 Lachnospiraceae bacterium
CAAGACCCCCGGCGAGTAAAATTGCCTGCATATATGTGTTCCCTCTTTCTGATTTCGTCTCACAGCGCCGCGGCGTTGGTAGTCCTTCTACCCCGCAGCGTCGCTCGAATCCGCTTCGCTTCTTCTCGCTATCGTATAAAGTCATCCCGGATCACGCTCCACGCGGCTTCCACACTGAAATGCTCCCGGATATAGTCCTGGGTTTTGTGACACATCTGCTGAAGCTTTGCGGTGTCCGGGTAAAGCGCTGCCACCGCATCGGCAAATGCCTGCGGTTCGTCGGCGATTTCCAGCACGGTTTCTACCTGCGGAATTCCTTCTGCACCTACGGAGGTGGTAACGATTGGAGCGCCATTATAAATGGCTTCCACCACCTTGCCCTTTACCCCGGCGCCGTAGCGGAGGGGTACCACCACGATGCGGGTGGAGGCGTAAAGCCGGGCCAACTCCTCTTCACTGACAAAGCCCTTGATGATAATGCCGTTTTCCTCGGAGTCCAGGGCCTGTATCTCCTCCGTCACCTTGGAGCCGACTACATAGAACTTCATCTCCGGCATCCTTTCCCGAATCAATGGGAATACTTCCTTCGCAAACCACAGAACGGCATCTGCATTCGGCGGATGGGCAAAGCCGCCCACAAACAGCAGCCCTTCCCTCTTTTCGAAGTCATCCTGCAGCTTATCCAGAAATTCTTCATAAACATACGCCGTAATCGCCTTCACCGGAATGGACGCATCCACCTTATGGATGGCCTCCACCTCCACATTGGAAGGGTAATAGGAAACTGCGGCCTTGTACATCATGGAAAATTCAATGGATTTCCAGTAGTCCGAGTCTCTCTTCTTCTTTAAATCACCAGTCAACTCATATTCCCGCATCTCCCGCAGGAAATGAAGGTCATGGCCGTAATAAATCATCTTGATATTGGTGTGGTCCTTGATAAAGTCCACATACTTGCTTGCAATATGAGGACGGTTTAAATATGCAAATGCAATCTCATCCCCATTTTCCTTCAGCCAGTCCCAGATCCGGGTCTGGTACTCCGCTCCGTAAAGAATCTCGATTCCCATCTGCTGGAGCGTGGTACTGTAAGGCTCTTCATGGAGGAAATTATCCCCCAAAAACTTCACCACATAGCCCATCTTCCGGAACATCTTCAGGTACTGGAAGGTGGTCTTGGAGCCTGCATCCTTATCGTAGGTCGGCACATAATGGTCGATTACCAGGATAACCGGCTTTCCCATGCTTCTCTCACGGGCCCGGAACGGGTTCGGATTGCCGTCATTGACGCACTGCTTCTTAAATTCCTCTGCCCACTTTTCCTTTAACTTCCTGCTGTTCTCCACCTGATACCGCTTCAGTCCGGTGCCATTTACATCGGTTCCGTTGGAAACGCCTTCAAAATGAATCACCTTGGACAGCGGCTGGTAAACCACCCGGTATCCGGCCTTGCGGACCTCGAACGCCAGGTCCGAATCCTCGCAGTAAGCCGGAGCGAACCGCACATCAAAGCCGCCGATCTGCTTCCACAGCTTCACGGAAAGCAGGATTGCCGCTCCGGAAATGTAGTCCACATCCTTCACATAGTTATATTCCGCCTTGTCCGGATCATCCAGGCGTCCGTAATTCCAGCCGGAGCCATCGCTCCAGAGGATGCCGCCGGCCTCCTGAAGCCTTCCATCCGGATAAACCAGCTTGGAGCCCACCATACCGATGGTCGGGTCCGATTCCAGGAGATTGACCAGGGAGCTGAGCCACCCTTCCGTCACCTGGGTGTCATTATTCAAAAACATAATATAGCGGCCTCTGGCCTGCATGGCCGCCTGATTGCAGTTTCTTAAAAAGCCCTGATTCACGCTGTTTCGGCTGATGACCAAATTTTCCGTATATTTTCCAAGGTCCTTGGTGGCATCCGTGGATACATCATCTGCGATGATTACCTCGTAGGACACATCCTTTGTATGCTCCAGAATGGATAGCAGGCAGGCATAGGTATAATGAATCTGGTTGTAAACCGGAATCACGATGGAAACCAGCGGCTCCTTCACCGGGTCTTTGGGAAATACCAGCTTTCCATGCTCTAAGTATCCGCTTCCGATCGCGAAATCCCCGGCAATCCGGTTCCGCCCCTCACCGGTAAGGTACAGCCGGCCGTAGCGGATGGGGTGCTTTACCGTATTCACCGCATATTCCAGCACCTTCCGCTTTCTGGTTCCCTTTGGGAACCGCTTTCCCACGGCTTCCTTAAACTTCCGCCACACCTTATAGATGATGGCCTCGTGACGGTTCAGATAAGTAAGAAGCTTTCCCATCTCATCGATTTCATGACGCAGATCCTTTATCATCGCCTCCAAATTGGCGATGTGATTGTTGGAAAGCCGCTGGGTTTCATTCCGCTTGCGGATTTCCAGATTCTTGTCCTCCATCTCATCCTGAAGCTGGTTAATCCGCTCTCTCGCCTGAAACAGCTCCGCTTCCTCTGCTTTTAAATCCTCAAAGGACGTAATCGGCTGCTGGTAATTGGAAAGATAACCCTGGCTTCCGTCCCCATGCACATAGGTCTGGAACCCATCTTCCATAGACTGGTAAACCGGAAGAAGTTCTTCTTCTATGCCAAACAGCTTCAGGAACGCGCCTTCCTCCTTCCAGCCAAACGCCCCCTTAAACCGCTCATAAAAATAGTGCAGGTTCCGATACTTCAAAAAGCCGGCCGGAATCGGGAAATCAAATACCCACTCATAATCCATGGCAAACAGGCCCTCTTCCGTCACCATCAGGTTCTCGAACAGGCCGTCCACGTTGGAGATGTGGAAGCTCTTGTCTTTGATTTCCGGAATCTGGCCGAACACCTCCGTAAAATTCGGGGTGAGGAAAAACTCCTCCAGCCCTGCCGTCTCCGATACGGCCGAATCCGTCTGTCTGCCTTCCCCGGCAATTTCCGACACGGCCGAATCCATCTGTCCACCGTCTCCGGCAATTTCCGATACAGCCGAATCAATCCGTCCACCGTCTCCGGCGGTTCCCGGCGCGGCAAAAATCCGCTTCAGCCCGCCTTCCAGAACCTCCTTCACCGGTTTTCCGGCCGAAATCTCCCTGCCCAGCACCTCTGCCAAAGATTCCCCCTTCAAATACGGGAAACGCACCTTCGCCTCTCCCTCCGGGAACTCCGGTTTTAATATCTGAACGCCGGGATACTGCCCGGATAACTGCTCATATTTCTTCTGGAAGGAATGAATGTGCAGCTCCCCTTCCAGACAAAGCGCCGTTTTCTCCACATACCGCTCCCCGGCTTCCTCGATGATGGCGGTACGAATCTGGTACTCCGGCTTTCTGGTCCGATTATATTTTACAAATAAGGTCTGTCTCATGTTTTCTCTCACGCTCACCTTTTCTCCCAGCACACCAGGTATGAATTTGCAAACTGAGGAAAGCTTCCCGCCTCGCACAGCATGTCGTAGGCGCCTTCCTCCGAGAACAACCGGTATCTGGGCTTCTCGTATTCGGCAAATAAGTTAGGGATTTCTCCCTTTGCCGGCAGATAGTCATCGGAATAAACGGCAGAAGGCAGCTTGTAATCCGGGAGCGGGTAATAAAACTTCGCTCCGCCGCCTAAGCTTTCGAAAATCTGCTTCAGCTCCTCCAGGGTAAAGGAAAGCTCGTCCTTGTCCGGCTCCCCTCCGGCCCACAGCTTAAGTCCTCTGGCATTCGGCACCGCCGCCACCAGATGGCCGCCCTTCTTCACCATACTGGCCGCCCGGCGGATCTGCTCCGCCCCATAAGCCTTTTCCTCCTGGAAATTCCAGTTATCCTCGCGGACACCGATGCCCAGAGAGGCCTCCCTGGTTTTCGGCCCAATCAGGAAAACCCAGTCAAACTCCTGTCCTTCCAAAAAAATCCCAGCGCTGCCGCCATCCCCGGCTTCCCTGCATTCCCAGGTAATATTTTCAAAATCCGGATGACGCCTTTTATTTACTTCCAGATTCTCCACTCTGGAATCCAGCACCACCACTTCCTTCGCCTTCCATGCCAGAATGCCGGTCAATGCGCCGTAATCGGACCCGATTTCCAGCACCCGGTCCTCCTTCGAAATCTCCATCCAGTCCACCAGATTCTCCCGCACAGCGGACAAGGCCATTAAAAGCTCCGGCTCCTTCCGGCTCTCTAAAATCTTACGGATGCCTTCCTCGCCGCTTCCGTATTCATCCATCAAATCCAGGATTTCGTAGCTTACATCCTTCATATTTTCCTCCAATCGTGCGCGCTTTACAGCCTCAACACTTTACCGCCTCATCGCTTC
>JAUNPZ010000007.1:26625-42941 GCA_030536455.1 Lachnospiraceae bacterium
TTTCCTCCAATCGTGCGCGCTTTACAGCCTCAACACTTTACCGCCTCATCGCTTCACTGCCGTCACCTGGGATTCCATATCGTAAATCCCCACGGTATTTTTATTCGAAATCACCGTGATATTGGCTACATCGTAAAGTCGGTGATACACCACATGCTCGCCCTGCTCAAATCCGGTGCAGCTCATGGACAGCAGGTATTCGCCGCCCTGAAGGTTCATCTTCTGGGTAAACTCCACCACATACTCGTCTCCGCGCTTCACCGGCTTGATATCCGCGCCCTCGTACATGGTATTGGTTCCGGTCAGGTCGGTCCCCTTCTTATCCTTGATGGTATAAGTAAAAATCGGCGCTTCAATATCCGCATAGAACCGGATGCATTCCCGGATTGTGAACATCTCACCCTTTAACAGAAGATTGGTCAGATTCCCCCGCTCATCCAGAAGGCCAAGGTCATAAATCTCCGCCCTTCCGTCGCCGTACTCCGTCCGGTTTGCATTAATGGTAATCTGTTCCTTCATCAGGCCTCCCGGACGGCCGTCCGGCTCCTTCTCGTCCTTTTTCAGCATACCGCCTGAAAAATCAGACATCGGAACGTCCGGCTTCTCTGCATGAAGCTCCGGCCCGCTCTCCGCCTCCTTCTCCCTGGCAAGCTCCGCATTCAGGGACTCCATCTGCCCGGCCAGAATCTTCTTATATAAATCCACCATATGTCCGGCGCTGCCCTCGGCGATGAACTCGCCCTTATTCAAAAGCACCACCTTATCACAGTACTTGATGATGCTTCCCATATCATGGGTAACCATCAGAATCGTGGTGCCGCTTTGGCGGATTTCCTCCATCCGGCGGTAACACTTGGCCTGGAAAAAGACGTCGCCTACCGACAGGGCCTCATCCACGATCAGAATCTCCGGCTCCACATTAATAGCTAATGCAAACGCCAGCCGCACAAACATACCGCTGGAATAGGTTTTCACCGGCTGATACACGAAATCCCCAATCTCCGCAAAGTCCAGAATCTCCTGGAGCTTTGCATCCATCTCCTTCTTCGTGTAGCCCATCATGGTGCCGTTCATATATATATTCTCAATTCCTGTATAGTCCATATTAAATCCGGCTCCCAGCTCCAGCAGGGCCGAAATCTTTCCGTTCACGGAGACCTCACCGGATGTGGGAGTCAGAACTCCGGTAATGATCTTTAAAATCGTGGACTTTCCGGAGCCGTTGGTTCCGATGATTCCCACCGTCTGCCCCTTCTCCACAGTAAAGGAAATCCCGTTTAACGCAAAGAAATCCTTATGATACCCTTTATGGGTCAGACTTAACGATTCCTTCAGCCGGTCAATGGGTTTCTCATATAACCGATATATCTTTGCCACATCCCGCACGGATATGGCATACTTATTCTTTTCTTCTGGCATAAATATCTCCTCTAAAACGCCTGACTGCTTCTGTCACAGAAGCATGAATCGGTAGTAGTATATCACAAAATCTTGGGATTTCCTATCAAAACATGATTTTTCTTAATGCTGTAAAATGAAAGCAAAGCATTTTTCTTCAAACACACGCCAAAACGCAAACAGCCTGCGGCAAGCCACAAGCTGTCAGATTCTATTTTTGCCTGCATTCTGTCATTATCTACATTGGAATTCATTGCATCAAGCAGCCACATTAAATCATAATTTTTTCCTATATTCGTAACTTCAAAATGATTGAGACACTGACTCATCCAAGGGAATTTCTGATTCATTAACCAGATTAAATTGAATATTTCTAAATCAGTTGTCTTATAACGTGAATGATATCCAGAATACTGTATATGTGAGAAATTCTGTTTGAGCAAATATCTTTGGATTTTTCGATAAGCTTCATTCGGATTCTTCGCCGAAAAGTTCATCTGAAGCCGCTTCACGTTCAAATCAAAATACAATGCTTTATAATACCGCGGTTCTTCCTCCATTACGCTGCACTCACCTTTTTCGTATAATAATACAATACATCTTCCCGATCAAAATCTTCCTCATTCTCATTATTGTCGCTGTTATACCAGACCCACTTTATTACATATGGCATAAACCACATCTTGTCTTTTAACAATGTGATAATATAGCCAAACGCACCATAATCCCACGGCTGATTATTTCCGTGAACCGATAGTGTTCCATCTTCCAGAATTTCCTGTTTTAACTGAAATCGGTCAAACAATTCTGCCAGCATCTGATAAATATTTTCCGCCAAATACTGATTTTCAAATTGAATCTTATTCTCATCCATTTTAATCTCTAATTTTAACAATCTTATACCGCCTCCCTTTGCCGCAATCCCATTTTCCTTATCAGCACCTCAAGCCGTTCTTTACCCTGTAATCGAATTATATCATAGAACCGTCGATATTTCAACATAATTTTACATTTATTTCCATTTCATTCTTACATAAAATGTAACTTTTCCCCACAGCCCCCAGGCCGTCTCCCACAGCCATTCCGCCAAAACCACCATCGTCTGGTCAAACACTACTGCAAATACCAGGCTGAGGCCAAGCGCAGTCACCGACTGCAGCAGGATTCCGGCCAGAATCCAGGAGCCGCCGAACATCATCGGCCCTATGTGAAGGTGTTTTTCCGTTACCACAAACAGCATAAACCAGTGAATCAGGAGAATGGAATAGCTGTACCGGCTTCCAATCCGTACCACGCTCCAGACCTTCTGCCTCTGATTTTCCGACCGTCGGCGTTTCCGAAACCAGATAAAAACCGCTGACGCGAACAAAATCATGAAAACAGACTGATTGGCGGCCACGACCGACGCGTCCGTCCGGTTTAAGAACAGCCAGATAATGACAGCCGCCGAAGCAGCGCCGCCCGCCAGGATGGCCCACTCTCTTTTTCGGCTTCCTTCCCGGCTCCAGAGATAGCCCAGTAAAAAAATTCCCTCCCAGGACAGCAGAAAAGAGTTGATTCCCAGGCTGATTCCCAGCAGGTGAAGCCCCGTCTGAACCGCGGCTCCCAGGATTATAACCCTTTCCAGGCTTTCCAGAAAACAATCCGGAAGGGCCTTTAACATCCGGCGCAGGAAAGGTACGCCAACATAAAGTCCCGCCAGCACATACACCAGCCAGAAGTGCGGCACCAGTTCGTTGGGGCCGGAAAGGATGGTGCGCAGGGCATTTCCGATGGAATCCGGGGTAAACGAAAACAGGCCGGAGCGGCGCAGGTAAAACAGATAATAGGCAGCCAGCGGAATCACTACCTTGGAAAACCGTTTCCGGTAAAAGGTTCCGGCCGATTCCTCCCGGTAAGGGAGGAGCAGCGCCCCGCTGAGAAAGACAAACAAAAGATTGCAGCACAGGCCCAGCCCCGCCGCCCCGGTCAAAAACATCCACAGCCACGCTCCGGAACCGCCTCCGCTTCCAGCCCCAAGCGCCCCGTCAAGTGCGCCTCCGCTTCCAGTTCCAAGTCCGCCTGCCAGTCCGGCCGCCGCAAGCTGAGCCGCCCCGGACTGAAAGCTGTGTACCAGAATTACCAGCACAGCCGCCAGGAAACGAAGCTCGTCCAAATCATGCCTCCGGCCCGGCGGCACGGCGCCAAGCCCCAGAAGCTGTTTCCCATATCCGGCCCAGCCCGCTCCCATCTGCTTCTTTTTTTCCATGTGAATCCGGACAAGCAGCGCCGCCGCTGCCGCCAGAATCAAAATCTTCGCCCATTTATTCATCCGCAGCCTCTACCTTTCTCTCCGCCTACACCGTCTGCCCATACTGCTTCAGCCACCTTCTCCGCTCCCGGTAATCCGGAAGAACGCCTTCCACAATCGCCCAGAACGCCGCTGAATGGTTCATCTCCTTCCGGTGGGCCAGCTCATGGACCACCACATAGTCCAAAACCGCCTCCGGCATCCGGATCAGTTTCCAGTGGAAATTCAGATTTCCCGCTCCGCTGCAGCTTCCCCATCTGGTTCTGGCCGCCCGGATGGAAATCCGGTTGTAGGAAACGCCCATCCGCCGGGCATAATAGGCGGTCCGTTCCTCCAGCTTCTTCCTGGCCATCTCCCGGTATCGCTTTTCCAGTTCCGGATGCTCCACATAATCCGGGACCCCGCGCTCCGCCGCTGCCTCCCGCCGCGCTTCCGCCAGCAGGTATTTCTCGATGATCCATGCCTTCCGGCTCTCGGCAAAGTTCTGAATCACCCTGTCCGCCGTCCGTCTCGGAGCCCGCAGCTTCACCTGCCCCTCACGGCTGACCTCCAGCCCCAGCGTCCTCCGTTCAGAATAAATCACCTCGATCCGGATACTCCGCGCGGTTTCCCGGAAGACAAATTCAAGATTTAATTGTTTCAGCATGATTATCCTCTTTTCCCTTATGCAAACAGCGCCGCAGAGTTTCCATTCTGCAGCGCTGCCGATTCCGCCTGCCCGTCCGGGATTGCTGCGGCCGCTGGCCGAAGCAGACTGGAGGCGGTTTTTATTCCATTGTCCTGCCGCAGCAGTTTCGTGCCTTCAGAACCACGAGCAGCGCTTCCCTACAGCACATCCGAAAAATGCGGCCTGAGCCTCTTAAATACCTTCAGTCCCAGAAGCATCAGCACGATGGTCACACTCCAGAAGTAAAGGGTCAGCGTGGGCCGCTCCCAGAACCAGTTTCCAGTCAGCATGCTGTCCCGATAGCCCACTACGATATAATAGAACGGGTTCAGCTTAAATAAAACGGAAATCCACGGCGCCTTTTGGGTAAACATCGCCTCATCATACATGATTGGAACCATCCACATGCCAAACTGAAGACAGATTCCCACAATCTGGGCCATGTCCTTAAAGAATACATTCACCGCACTGGTCAGATAGGCAAATGCCAGCGCCAGCATGGAGGCCGCAAAGGAATAATAAATCACCTGAATCCAGGTAAGCATGGGCCACCAGCCGTAGCAGAAATACAATCCCATCATAATCAGGACGAAAAATCCGTGAACCATCACGCAGGAAATCAGCTTGATGATTGGAAGCATCTCCACCTGAAACACCACCTTTTTTACCAGATAGCTGTACTCCTGCAGGCATCCCGTTCCCGTATTCAGCGCCTCCGCATAGAAAAACCAGGGAACAATGCCGGGAACCAGCCACAGCACATAGGGCGCCGGAACCGGAGGGGACGACTTAAAGCCATAGGGTCCAAAAATCAGGAAATAAATCAGCACGGTCACGATTGGCTGCACAAACATCCAGACCACGCCAAAGTAGGAGCCTACAAACCGTTTCCGGAAATCCGCCTTGGACAAATCCCAGATTAATTTTCTTTTCTTAATAATCTCCTTCAGAAGAGATATGACATAATTCATACTTGATAACTTCTCCTAACATGCAGCGATTTTTCGTCTGCACCGTTTAAAATTTAAAGGTATCCTTTAAACCGCTCCATTTCTGGTCCTTTTCCGACTGAATCAGCTTCATGCCCTCCGGAATCGGCCACTCAATGCCAATCTCCGGGTCATTCCAGATCACTCCGCCCTCATCGCCCGGATGATAGAAGTCGGTGCACTTGTACACGAATTCCGCCTCATCGGACAGTACTAAAAATCCATGGGCAAAGCCCTCGGAAATATAAAACTGCTTCTTGTTCTCCGCAGTCAGCTCCACGCCGAACCATTTTCCATAGGTTTTCGAATCGGCCCGCAGGTCCACCGCCACATCAAACACGGAGCCGCGAATCACACGCACCAGCTTGCCCTGTGGAAACTGCTTCTGGAAATGAAGTCCCCGCAGCACACCCTTAACGGACATGGACTGGTTATCCTGAACGAACTTCATGTTCAGGCCCTCCTCCTTAAAATCATTTTCATTATAGGTTTCCATGAAATAGCCTCTTTCATCCGGAAATACCTTCGGCTCAATCACATACAGACCTTCAATCCCGCATGGGGTAACTTTAATCTTGCTCATCGCGTTTCTCCTCGCTTTTCCTTGTTTTTCTTTTATTTTCACCTTTCAGGGTTTCTGAAAAAACTCACATGCACAGCGGCACCAGCACCGTCTGCCACAGGGTGGCCAAAAGCAATACCGCCGATGCCGTCAATACTCCCGTATGATACCACATATTCTTCATTCGTGCAATGACCAGCCTGGAATTTAACAGCAGGTAGAACAGATACAGAATCGGCAGATAGTACCGTCCCTGAACTCCGGCGATTACCAGCTGGCCCGGCACCGTGTAGGCGATATACATGGAAGTCCACACCAAAAGGGCGCTTCCGCCCAGCATCAGGAAAATCCAGATTTTCTGCCCCGGCTTCAAGCTTTCTCGGCTGGTCACCCTGGTATCCGTAATCACCACATAAGCAGCCAGCCCCATGGCCAGCCAGGTAAACGGGCTGTCCGCCAGATGCCCCTGCACGGAGAAAATATCCCGCCCAAACAGCATTTTCGGCATGGACCGAAGGATATTGGCAAATAAAATCTTCAGATATCCAAAGAAATGTCCCAGGATATAGCTCATCTGCCCCACCTCACTGGTAGCGCCGCCCCGGATATCCCCGGTTTCCTTCGGTGCGATCAGAACCGGAAGTACAAAGGAAGCTAAAAGCGCCAGCAGCGCCAGAAGGATACCAGCCCGCATCAGCACCCGCTGCTTCTTATCCTTAAACTTCTTTCCCGGAAGCAGCAGCGCCGTCAGCACCATGGGCGCATACACCGCCTTGGCGCCGCAGCCCAGGAGGAAGCAGGCCAGGATTTCCAGATAGGATTTCCAGGTAATCTCCTTCTCCGGATTCAGAACCTCCCGCAGAAGAAGGGCCGTTCCCAGATAAATCCATCCCGTCACCCACGGATCGTAGGAATAGGTACAGGCCAGAAACATGGAGGTCGGCATCAGGCCGATCACCGCCATGATTCCCTTTCCCACCGGGGTCTTCTGGATGGCAAAATACAAAAGAGCCGCGTAAACCAGCAGATTTCCTATTCTTCCCAGGGAAAGCATGATTCCCCACGGAACGTGAAAGCCTTTGCAGACCTTCAATATCAGGGCCTGGCCCAGATAAGCCGGAACCGTCCCGGCCGGAATCACCGGCTCTAAATGGATGTCTCCCGTCTTATAATCTCCGTATTCATTCAGGTGGTCCCGCAGCGCCGCCTGCTCCGAAAGGGAACCCGGCTGATTGTCCGGCCAGGCATCCAGATTCGGCACCATCAGGCTGAACACTGACTGATTGATATTCATCCCCTGGGGATAACTGGCAATACCCATGGCCCGGTAAAGATGGGTTTCCTCGTCGAAGCCCACCTTATTCGCCGGAAGCGCGGCGATGGTCAGCATGCCCACGCTGAGGCAGACCGCCAGAAATCCAGCTTCAATGTGCTGGCTCAGATAGCCGCGGCACAGCCAGAAGAAGGCCGCCAGCCCCAGTACCGTCCAGAAAAATCCCAACCGGTACCAGTTAAAGAGCGGTTCATTGGAAACGGAAAAGCCGGTAATCAGAAGCGGCGTATCCGCTGCCTCCTCCCTGGTTCCAGGCTCCCCAAGCTGGGATTTCTCCACCGACAGAACGATGGACTCCACCTTTTTTCCGATGCTCAAGCTGGAAAAATCCGCCAGCTTATGATTATGGTCCTCCAGGATCAAATCCTGGTTGGAATCCGCCTCGCCGTATTCATTATAATAACAGACATAGGCCTTTGCATTCAGCAGATGGTCATAATCAAAATGATAAACGAACTTGTCCATATAGATGCCGCCGAAGCCGATGCTCAGGGTTCCATGGTCCTCTGTCAGAAGGAAGCCCTCCTCCGTCCGTTCAAACCCTTCTGCCGCCACCTGGTCCATATCCACCTGGGTAACGCCCCGAAACTCCGATTTTAACACCGGCACGTTAAAGAAATATTCCAGCGCAATGCCTAAAAACAGTACCAGAAACACCGCAATTCCATATTTTAATATTCTTGTTCCGCCCTCTGCCCCTGATTTCTGCTTCATATCCGGCCTTCCTTTCCGTCCCTGGCTTCCGACGCCTCGCCGCAGCTTTTTCCCGCCTCAGCTTCCGCAGCCCTGCCGCAGTTCTTTCCTGCCCCGGCTCCTGCCGCCTCGCCGCAGCTTTTTCCCGCTGCAGCCTCTGCCGCCTGCTCCTCCTGCTCCAGCTCATACAGCGCCATCTGCTGCACCAGCTCCTTTAACTTCGTTTCCAGCTGGGACATGCGGAGCGTCATGGAAAATACCCGCAGCAGCAGGAGAAAGATGATAAACAGGAACAAGAAGTTGGTGGTCGCATAGATGCCCACCAGATGCGCCAGAAAATCCGCCACCGAAGGAAACAGGCTGAACACAACGAACATCAACGACACCAGCGTCCAGAAAATCGCATCCTCAATCTGCAGCTTGGCCTTCCGTATCTTCTGTATCATCATTGCCATCGTCCCGACCGATACGAAAATCAGGACCGCACGAAGCATCATCGTCATCATAAATTATTTTCCGCCTTTTTCCAGTAATTCTGGTTCATGGAACACCAAAGAACCATTTTCTTCGGAAGCTTTCGGTAACGTTTCCCAAGCAGATAGCCCAGATACTTAAATCCGCTCTTCACAACCAGCGCCGGAAGCAGCCATGGATGACCGCTTTTTACCAGATACAGGGCCGTCCGCTTCACCAGGCGGATTCCCTCGCCCTCGGAGGGAACGCCTTTAAAAATCTCCGGATGGTCTGCCTGGGACACGGCCAGGTCAAAATTCCGGTGGAACTGCTGCATGCAGCCGTAATTGTGAGAATGAATCACTCTTGCATCCGCCTGATACACCACCCCATAGCCGTCCTGGATGGCATGGCCGGCAAAAATCATATCTTCATTAAAAATCGTATGGCGGATAAAGCCGCCCTGCCGGTCATAGATTTCCCGGTCATAGGCGCAGCATACATTGGAGCCGAAATAGGTCTTGATTCCCAGCTCCGGCAGGTCTGCCTTTGTCTTCACCCGGCTCTCATCGGGATAATTAAAATGCCTGGTATACTTCTCCGCATAGCCGCAGTCCCGGTCCGGAAGCTGCCTTGCATATACCATAGCCGGCCTCTCCCCCTCCGGTCCCCGCTTGTCAAATCCGGCCATCAGATTCTCGATCAGATGGTTATCCGCCGGCACCGCATCATCAGTCATGCATAAAAATACATCCGCCCCGGAACAGGACACCGCCCGGTGCCTCGTCCCGCCGTGGTCAAATTCCTCCTTCCGGATATGATGCACCTCCAGATTCGGAATTCCCTCATAGCCGTTCTTATTCCAGAACTTTTCCTCGGTATTCATCACAATGATTTTCCCGATGGGATAGGTCTGTTTTTCCAGCATTGTCAGCAGCCTGGAAAACTTCTTTCCCGGCTTATAAGCCGGAATGATAACGTCAATTGTCCGCCGCGCCTTTGTTTCTGTCTGCACCTTTGTTTCTGTCTTCATCTTATCTCCTGTTTCCCTCTTCATCCGTCAGGCAGCCTCCTTTCCCGGCCGCTTCGTTCTGTCTTCCCCGCAAAATCCCCGGAGCACCCAGAAGCCAAAGCCAAGCACCTGCATGCTCATGAACAGGCCGTAAGCCAGCGCCGCGCCCGGAATCCGGAACCGTTCCACCATAACCGGCGCAAGCAGCGCCGCTGTTCCGGCCACCACCACATAAACGCCAAAAATCTGCTTCTGCCGCCGCATAATGACCAGACTGTAATACAGAAGGCTGGAAAATGCGTAGATGCCGCCGCCCAGCACCACCAGCACGAAGGCCGGCAGGTAAACGGTAAGGCTGCCCTCATATCCCTGTCCCAGCAGAAGCTCCATAACGGAAAGCACAAATCTGCCCAAAAGCACGGTTCCGCCCACGGCCAGAACCGTAAGGCCGCCGATGATCAGGCCGATTTTCTTTAAAATGCCGCCAAATTCTTCCAGTTCTCCCCGGTTCCAGCAGGTTGTCATCTTCGTCAAAAAAGGGCGGATGACAAAATTCGCCACCAGATAGATGACCGAGGTCGGCATAAAAATCAGATTAAAGTATCCGGAGGCCGCATCGTTTAAGTGTCCGTCGATGGCATACTTTGCCGCGGAAAAGATGTAAAAATCAAGGAACACGGACAGAAACAGAAGGCCGGACTGAGAAAACAGCCGCTTCATGCTTCCGCTCCTTCGGCCGCGGCTGCAGTCTGAAACGGAGGCCTCTGTATTTCTGACTTCGGAGGCCTCTGCCCCTCTGGCTTCCAAGGCCTCTGCCCCTCTGACCTCCGAGGCCGCCTCCAGCTCCTTCATCGCCGACACGGCAAATATCCAAAGCCCCAGAAGCTGCGCCGCAGCAGCAGCCAGGCAGGCCGCCGGAAGCGCCCTGGTCCCGGCCAGAACCGCTAAAAACACCGACACCGACAGGATGGTACGGAAGGTATTGCTCTTTCCCGTCAGGTAAAGACTTCCCCGGCGCTGAAACTCTGATTCATAGACATCGGCATAGCCGTCGATAATCTTATAGACCGCCAGCAAAAACACGGAAACCGACTTGGAAATCCCATAGGCGCCGCTCCCCGCCATCCAGACAGCAAAAAAAGCCGCAGCCAGGAGGGCCGCTCCTGATGTCAGTTTTCGGTGAAACCGATATTCACCAAAGGAATAGCCCCCCTGCTCCGGCCCGCCGTCCGTAATCTGGAATGGGCGCAGACCAAAATAGGCCAGGGTAAACATCTGCTGTCCGAAGGTGGAAAACCCTACGGCAAAGATTCCCCCGGCATCCTCACCGGCAATCCGCATCACCAAAAACGAAAGAACCATGCTGGCGAAGGCATAGACAAAGCTTCCCACCATGTTCCAGACCATATTCTGTTTTTCAATCTGCTTCCCGTGGTACAGCAGATGCTTTGCAATACGATTCATAAAAAAACCTCACGCCCGCTTCCGGAAATTCTGGATCAGCAAAATTGAGGTCAGCATCCGTACCATATATTTTGCCGCCACCGCAGGCTTTAAGTAGCTCTCTCCGGCCAGACGCTCCGAAATCTCTACCGGCACCTCCGAAATCCTCGCCCCCTGCTTTAACAGGAAGGAGATGGTATCCGGCTCCGGCCCGTAATTTAATCGAAGCGCAAACTCCCGGATCATTTCCTGGTTGAACATCCGCATGCCGGAGGTCGGATCCGCAATCTTCACCCCGGTTGTCAGGCGGATCGCCGCGGAAATCAGGCGGCTGCCCAGCATCCGAAGGCTTTTATCCTTTGGCCGGTCCACAAAACGGGAGCCGATCACGATATCATAGCCCTCATCCATCTTCTTCCGGATGCTCTCGATGTACTCCGGCCGGTGCTGCCCGTCGCCGTCAAACTGGATGGCATAGCGGTAGCCCTTCCGGCAGGCATACTTCATGCCCGCCTGAAAGCACCCGGCCAGTCCCAGATTCACCGGCAGATTCAAAAGATGATATCCCCGCTCCCGGCAGATCTGCGCCGTCCGGTCGGTAGAACCGTCATTTACCACGATGTAATCCAGCTCCGGAAACTTCTCCGCCAGCTCTCCGACCACCTTCTCGATATTCTTTTCTTCATTATAAGAAGGAATTATCAGTAAAATATCCTGCATCTTATTCTCCAAATTCTTTCGGTCCATTTCGCCGCATCCGTTCCCCGCGGCTCTCCATGCGTATACACGATACCTTCCGCTTTATCATACCACAGTTTCCTGTATTTTACCACAAAAGCATTACGCCGTGAAGCGGACCGGCAGAAGCCGTCACTCCGGTTCTCTCATCGGAAGCTGGTAAGCGTTCTCGATTCGTTCACATGTCGTTCCTTGCTTCTGTCGGTCTGCTTCACGGCTGTGTACTGGCTCCTATGTACAAAAGCAAAAATTCTTCCAGCAACCAGCAGCGAGCCAGGCGGACCGGACTGCGGGCGACGTAAAGCGAGTTTCGCAGCTGGTTTGTGTTCCGCATGCCGGAGCCGATGTGAAATTCCCGTATAAGAAACGGGAATTTCAGTGGGACCTGTCTGAGAAAATGTACATCGGTACATTTTCGAGTTGTCCCACGGCATCTGCGCAGGTATGCGAAACACTTACCAGCTGCCAACGCAGCGTCCAGGAGCCCGCAGCCCGGTCCGCCTGGCTCGCTGCGTATGGGTCTGAAATATTTTCACAATCCACCTTTACCGCAGAATAATATCACAAATTTCATCCACGGTCTCCAGCGACAAATCCGCATACATGGGAAGGGTCAGAACCTTTCTGGAGATGCGTCCGGCAACCGGGGTGTCCTCTGGATGGAACTGTTCCCGGTAGCACTGGTATTCATTCACACATGGATAAAAATACTTTCTCGGATAGATTTCCTCCGCTGACAGCTCGGCAAAAATCTGCTCCCGGTCCTTTCGATAGCCGTCAAATACCACCGGCATATAAGCGTAGTTGCGGACCACCGCCGGGTCGTCCGGGCAGAAATGAATGCCCTCCACCGTCTCCAGCCGCTCCCGGTACCGCTCATAAACCAGCTTCCGCTTTCCGATTTCCCGGTCCACATATTTTAAGTTGCACAGCCCCATGGCCGCCTGGAACTCATTCATCTTGCCGTTTCCGCCAACCAGGGCCACCGTCTCCTCGTCCATGATGCCGAAATTCTTCAGTCCGTTTATCTGATGGGCCATCGCCTTATCCCGGTAAGCCACCGCTCCGCCCTCGATGGTATTATAAACCTTGGTAGCATGGAAGCTGAACATGCTGGCATCTCCGAAGGATGCCACCCCTTTTCCATGAACCGTCTCGCCAAATGCATGGGCCGCATCGTAAATCACCTTCAGGCCGTGCTTTTTCGCAATCTCCTCAATCCGCTCCACCTGGCAGATGTTTCCGTAAACATGAACCGGAACGATGGCGCAGGTTTTCTCCGTAATCAGCGCCTCCAGCTTCTCCGGGTCCAGCGTGTAATCATCCGGCCGGATATCGCAAAATACCGGGGTCAGCCCATTTCTCACGATGGCATGGGTGGTGGAGGCAAAGGTAAACGGCGTGGTAATCACCTCGCCCTTTAAATCAAAGGCCTGAATCGCCATCTCCAGGGCCAGATGTCCATTTACAAAAAGAGCCAGATTATCCACATGCAGATAATCCTTCAGCTCCTGCTCCAGCCTTTGATGAAAGTCCCCCATGTTGGTCAGCCAATGGCTGTCCCAGAGTCCTTTAATCATCTGCGCATATTCCTCATATGGCGGCATCGATGAGCGTGTTACCCGAATCGGTCTTTCTTCCTTTCCCACGATTCTCTCCCCTTTCCTGCAAGGCTTCTCTATTATTACGAATTTCAGTCATAATCGTTACGATTTTACAATATCGCCAATTAAAAGTAAAGCTTCTCTTGCTTTTTTCCTTTAAATATATTAAATTAATACTGGTATCCTATCTTAAAAATCTTAAGAGAGAGAACGGTTTTCCAGACAAAAACCGTTCTCACGAAATAGAAAATTTCCAGGAGGAACAATCATGCGTAAATTAATTCGATACTCTGCGGCTGTCCTGTTATCCCTTTCGGTAGCTTCCACAGGGATGATAACCGCATACGCAGATGAAACAGTTGACTATTCCAATGTAGGACCGGGCTTCGCAAACGGTGCGGCTCCTTCCGAACCTTCCAGCGGAACCGTTATCATCCGCACGGAAACTCCGGACGCGTCCGCCGACGGCTCGGCACAGACCCCGCCGGCCGGTTCCGATGCTTCCCAGCCGGGCACTTCCGGTCCTTCCGGTCCGGTCACAGGCGAAACGCAGGCTCCGGCGGGCGGCGAGACTCAGGCTCCGGCAGGCAGCGGAACCCAGGGCCCCGGCTCCGGCGAAACCCAGGCTCCGGCGGACGGCGGAACCCAGACTCCGGCTCCGGAATTATCCGGGAACACCGTTTTCAATTCCGATGAGGAGGCAAACGGCCGCGCCTATCAGCGGACCCAGCAGTACGGAACCTCCGTTACCCACATTGCCGCCAGCGCTCTCCGCAATGACGGCTACTGGACCCCTTCCTTTGTAGGCGATGACATGCTTCACAATCAGGGCAATGGCTGGTACTCCATGCAGATGGTGTTAAGAAACACCATGGGCAATATCCTTTACCGCACCTATTCCAGCACCACCGGCTGGAGCCGCTGGGCTATGAACAGTGAGGAGACCACGCACCTGACCGACGGCTCTGTCATCGAAGCCGTGCAGGTCCGTTTATCCGGAATCGTCAGTCAGGACTATGACGTTTACTACCACGCCACCCTGTCCGACGGAACTGTTTTAGACTGGGCAAAGAACGGTCAGACCGCAGGCGCCATGGCCAACGGCAAATGGCTGGTTGGCTTCCGCATGACCCTGTCCCCGAAGAATTCGCAGTTCCCATATGCAACGGCAAAAACTGTAGACGCTCCGGCCGGAACCGACGGCGTCCAGCTTACCGGCGGCCTTCCTACCTATACGGACGGCAGCGGAAATCCGTACACCGGATGGGGCTGGGTTGGAAATCAGCGCTATTACTTCGTTGACAATCAGGCCGTAACCGGCTGGCAGTACATCGACGGCTACAAATACTTCTTCGATGACAACGGCATGATGGTTTCTGATTTAAGAAACATCCTGGGCGATGCCAGACCATACATGTTAAAAATCAACCGGGTTACCGACACCCTTACCGTATACGCCCAGGACGGCGGCAACGGCTTCATCATCCCGGTTGTCTCCTTCTTAACCACCACCGGTGACGACACGCCGGAAGGCACCTTTAAGGTACCGGCCAAGTACCGCTGGAGACTGATGATTGGCGATGTATACACCCAGTATGCGATGCGTCTGAAGGATGGCTTTATGATTCATTCCGTTATCTTCAATGAGCAGAATGAATACAGCCTGGATGCCAGCACCTACAATAATCTGGGACTTGGACGCTCCCACGGCTGCACCCGTTTGAAAACCGGTGAGATGAAGTGGATTTACGATAACTGCCCGGTGGGAACCACCGTTATCATCTATGATGATATCGTAAACGGCCCGTTTGAGGCTCCGGTTCTGGAGGACACCATTCCGGCTGACCAGAATTTCGACCCCACCGACCCAAGCATTCCGGAGGAGGTAAGAGCAGCCGCCCGGGTGCAGGCCGAAGCGCAGGCAGCAGCAAATGCACAGCAGCAGGCCGCTGCTATGGTTCCGATGCCGTCTGAACCGATCAACTAATCGGCTTCCTACCCTTTTACTGAACATACAAGCCGCCGGCACAAGCGCAAAACACTGCATTGGGCCGGCGGCTTTTCCCTATCACATTTTTTAATATCAACGGAGGTTTTCCATGAAACTATCGATTATGCAGCCTTATTTTCTGCCATACTTAGGCTACTGGCAGCTCATCGCCAGCGCTGACACCTTCGTCATCTACGATGACGTAAACTTTATCAAGGGCGGCTGGATTAACCGGAACCGGTATCTGTACCAGGGCCAGCCCAAATACTTTAACGTTACCATGTCCGGCGCCAGCCCCAACAAAAAAATCAACGAGGTGGGCCTGATGCCGTCCACGGACTCCCGCTATCACCCATCCGAAAAGCTTTTGTCCACCCTTCAGATGGCCTACCGGAAAGCCCCCATGTATCCGGAGGTCCTGCCCCTTCTGGAAGACATCATCCTCCATGAGGAGGACAACCTGGCCCGGTATCTGGAATATTCCATCCGCAGAATCTGTGAATATCTGGATATCCCCACGAAAATCCTGGTTTCCTCCCAGATTGCGGAGAAGGACAGCAGCCTGGCAAAAGAAAAAAAGGTCATCAACATCTGCCGCTGCCTGGGCGCCGACACCTATATCAACGCCATCGGCGGAAGAGAGCTTTACCGGCAGGAGGAATTCCAGGCGGAAGGGCTGAAGCTGTATTTTATCCGGATGAACCCCATCGAATATCCGCAGTTCGGCCAGGAGTTCGTGCCGGGACTTTCCATCGTGGATGTGCTGATGTTTAATGACAAAGAGACTGTAAAAGGATATCTGAAGGAATATACTCTGGAGCAGTAGAACGAGCTCCCCTCAACAAGAAATGGAGAAGATTATGAAAGAATATGGCGGCTATATCCAGCTTGACGCCTGCCGCGGCCAGGAATATCACCCGGAACTGTACGCGCTAAACAGCGGGCGGGCGGCGCTGCGTTTTTTAATCCGATGCAAAAATATCCGAAAAATTTACATTCCTTACTTCTGCTGCTCCACCGTGCAGGAGGCCTGCCAGGCGGAGGGCATCGAATTTGAATATTATCACATCGGAACGGATTTTAAGCCGGACCTCAGGGCCATCTCCGAAAATGGACTGGGCGATGGGGAATGGTTCTATCTGGT
>JAUNPZ010000007.1:43041-46303 GCA_030536455.1 Lachnospiraceae bacterium
CTCCCGGAATGACACGAATGATTGCGGACTACACCCACAGCTTTTTCCAAAAGCCCCTTCCCGGAATCCCGACCCTCTATAGCTGCCGGAAATTCTTCGGCGTGGCAGACGGATCCTACGTTTCTGCCAGTGGCTGCGATGCTTTGGCCGCAGGCCGTTACCAGAACCTTCCCGTCGATGTCTCCTATGACCGCATGCATTTTCTCCTGGGACGCTTTGAGGCTCCCGCCTCCGAATTTTACCAGGAGTATGCAGAAAATAACGAGATATTTACCACCGAACCGGTCAAGCAGATGTCCAAACTGACTCACAACCTGCTCCGGGGCATCGACTACGAATTTGTAAAGGAACAGCGGTCTGCCAACTTCGCATTTCTTCACCGGCATTTAAAGAAATGGAACCGCCTGGACCTTCCGGACATTACCGGCGCTTACGCCTACCCCTTCTGGCCAAAGGAGGGGCTGCCGGAAGGACACCTGCTCCGCCGTCCGCTCATTTCGCAGAAAATCTATGTGCCTACCCTGTGGCCGGAGGTGCTTAGTCTGTGCACGGAGGACAGCCCCGAATGCCCCATGGCCGCAGACATCCTGCCGCTGCCGGTCGACCAGCGCTACGGCGAACCAGATATGATGGAGATTCTGAAAATTCTGGAATCCCTTCTGCCCGGCTGACAGCGGATTACGAAATTTTCGTACTTCTTCTTTCCTTCACCACGTTCCACAAATACCGGAGGCTTTCCAGCTTCAGGATCCAGGCCAGGGCCACGTAAATCACCACGCCGAACACCACCTGCCCGGCCAGACCGATGATTCCCACCGGCAGCGCAAACCGGAGCAGATACACCCCGGCTCCCATAAACAGGGACACCAGAAGAGACGGAAGGATATCCCGCCACATCTGCCCGATGTGATAGCCTAACAGCTTCTGGTTTGGCCATGCATTGATAAAGGTGCACAGAAAATCTCCGGCGGCCTTCCATGCGATAAAGGTCAAAGCCCCGCACCGGATGCTTAAGGCCAGGATTGCAACGCCCACTATCTTTTTTATGATTTCCAGCTTCAGGAACACATCGCTGCGCCCCATGGCATTTAACGCCTGGAGATTGGCGATGTCCATGGGCCAGACTGCATAGGCCAGGCAGGAAATCTGCAGGAACGGCACACAGGCCATCCATTTTTCTCCCAAAAGCACCAGAACCAGATTATCCGCTGCCGCCGCCAGTCCCGCCATCATGGGCAGCACCAGAAATACGCTGGTCTGGATGGCCCGGCGCAGCATACTGACCACCTGCTCCGGATGGTTCTGATGGGCTGACAGGGCCGGCAGCATCACCGACTGGATGGCGGTTCCCAGATTGGTTACAATCAGCTTGGGGAACTGTTCACCCCGGCTGTAGATGCCCATGGTCCGCTCATCATAAATCTTTCCCACCACCAGGCCGTACAGGTTCATAAACAGGGTGTCAATGAGGGAGGCGCACAAAAGCTTCCATCCGAACCGGAACATGGATTCCACCCGCTCCATGGCAAAAAGGAGCTTCGGCCTCCAGGATACGGCAAAAAACAGCACGCAGACCAGGGCCAGGTAGTAACCGACCTGCTGCCCCACCAGCGCCCAGACCCCGAAGCCCCTTCCGGCCATGAATACGCCGGCCGCACCGGACACCAGGGAGGCCGTCACGGTGGAGATGCATAAGCCCTTAAATTTCATCTGTCTGGAAACGAATGCGGTCTGCACGGAAATCACCGCACCTGGAAACAGTACCAGAGACAGCACCCGCACAATCGCCGTCATCTCCGGATTTTCATAAAATACCGCAATCCACGGCGCCGCCAGGAAAAGCACGCCGTAAATCACCGAAGCCGCCGCCAGATTCACAAAAAACACGGACGAGTAATCCCGTTCATCCGCCTGCTGCTTCTGAATCAGCGCCGTGCCAAAGCCGTTCTGGACAATTACATTGGCGATGGTGACAAAAATCAGCACGATGTTGATAATGCCGTACTCATCCGGTGACAGCAGCCTTGCCAGAAGAATGGAGATGATGAACTGGATTCCCTGGGAACCGCCGTTTTCCATCACCTTCCAGAACAAGCCGTTCAGCACCTGGGCCTTCGTACCCCGCTCCGCCGTTTCTCTCTGTTGTGTTTCTTTCAGTTCCGTCATCTAACCCCGGTCCTTTCCATAGACCAGCTTCCGCAGCGTCCGATAAGCCCACGGCGCTCTCATCTCAAACTTGATAAAGAACCGTGTCCGGAAATCCAGCTCCTTATAGAAGCTGCGATAGCCCGGAGCCAGCGCTTCCTTGTATTCCTTCACATTGATATGGGTGAGGAAATCCATCCGGCGGCAGGCTCTCTGAATCGCCCGGTCGTATTTTCCATTGGTTTCCTTTGAAAAGCCGCGGTACATCACCTTCATGGCATTATGATGGTCAATCAGGTTCTGCTTGTAGTTTCCCTGCTTCATCAGCGCGCTCCAGGACACCGACACGCCCTGCTGGTAAACCGACATCTTCCGGTCCATGTAGTAAACCGTGCCCTTTGCAGCCATATGAATCTGAATCGGGATATCGCCAACCGGACTTACATAATAATAATCCTGTAAATCCTTCGTGTATTCCGTGCGGAATAACAGGGAGGCCGTCGGATAATTGGATGGCTTATCAATCACTTCCTCCGCCGTAATCAGACGGTTCTTTTTATATGGGCGGATTTCCAGCGACTGGACCGCCTTCTCCTGGGTCTCGATTACCGCCGCATGAAGGCACATGGCACACTCCGGATGCGCCTCCATGTAATCTACCTGAAGCTGCAGCTTATTCTCATCCGTCCAGTAATCATCCCCATCGCACATGGCGATGTAGCGTCCCTTTGCCCGCGGGTAATTAAAAAAGCCTTCTACATTATATTTTCCCTGGGAATACTGGTTCTCGGTCTGATAGTATGGCTTAATGATATCCGGATACCGCTTCTCATACTCCCGGATAATCTCCTGGGTCCGGTCCGTGGACGCATCATCGTACACCAGAATCTCATATTTAAAATTCGTCTTCTGCATCAGGAAGCTGTCCAGCGCCCTGGCAATGAAGGCTTCATGGTTGAAGGTGATGCAGCTTACGCTGACTGCCACCGCTTCCTCCTGATTTTCTGCCGCCCCCGCGCGTCCTGCCGCCTTCTCATCCATCGTCATCTTGATATTTCCTCTGTTCGTTGTTTCCTCTGTCAATTTCTGATTGTCCTTCCCTTTGTTCTTTCTGCCG
>JAUNPZ010000007.1:46403-50681 GCA_030536455.1 Lachnospiraceae bacterium
GCCTGCAGGCGGCGAAAACATTCCCGCCTCTGCCGCCCATACAGGGCAAGGCACAGCAGATGGTAGCTCCGGCACATACCCCGTCCCAGCAGGAAAGCGGCTGTCCGGTTTTTCAGTCCCTCCGGCTTCATATGCTTTAACAGACGCCGGAATTCCCGCCGTTTTGATAACCTCCGAATCTCCTCATAGCATTCCCTCCGGCTCTTCGCCGTCCGGTAGTAGATATGCCCTGCAAAGCCGCAGATGTGAAACAGCATCTCATTCTCCATCTCCTGTCTCACCTGTCCGGAGCTTCCGGCCCGCTTTAACAAGGCTTCCACCGCCGAAAGAAGCAGGAAACAGCTCTCCACCCCTTCCGGATGATACCGGCTGATCTGGCTGTCACCGGGGCTGTTCTGCCAGTAATACAGATAGCTTCCCGGAATGCAGGCAACCCGCTGGCAGAAGCTGAAATACCGGACGCAGAACCAGATATCCTCATTGATGGAAAACCCGGCCGGATAGGCCAGATGGTGTTTTCGAATCAAGTCCACCTCATACAGCTTGTTGCTCTGGGTCCGAAGCATCAGATTCCGGTATAAGGGAAGCAGCAGCTCCTCGGAAAACTCATGGAGGGAACCGCTCCAGCACGGGCGGCTGCCCTTGCCTGTATCCCCATCTTTGCCTGCGTCCCCGCCTTTTAAGCGGGATCCGGCATCCTTTTTCTCACAATCCGCCGCCGTCAGGGCGTGCACCTCCGGCTCGGTCCCGTCGGCAAACACCCTCTGGAATCCGCAGACCGCTGCCTGCGCCTGATGCTCCCCGGCCGCCGCCACAAGGTCCTTCACCATATCCGGGTGAATATAGTCATCGGCATCAATCAGCATCAGCCACCGCCCGGTCATGGCCGCCATGCCTGCATTCCTGGCGCTGGCCACCCCGCCATTCTCCTTATGAACGACCCGAATCCGGCTGTCCTTCTCGGCCTCCTGCCGGCAGATATCCAGGGAGTCGTCGGTGGAGCCGTCATCTACCAGAACGATTTCCAGATTTCCATAGCTCTGGCTCTGAAGGGAGCGGATGCACCGCACCAGATATTCTCTTGAATTATAAACCGGAACCACGATTGAAACCAGATTCCGCTCCATCGCATCACGCCTCCTCACCACTTCATCCCCAGCACCCGGCTGCAGAACCAGATTTCAAACCTTACAATCTGGAAAAAAACTCTGGCCGCCAGCTCCTGCAGCGGATTAATTTTCAGATATTTCTTATAATAATACATGGCGCTTTGATTCCGCAGCTTCTGCCGCTTCCATACATCGCCGTAGGTTTTCGAAATGCTTTCCGAATGACGGTGCACATACGTTTCCGTCAGAAGCAGGGCGGTCCGGTAGCCGTGCTCCAGCATCCGCCAGCCAAGGATATCCTCCTCATTGTACAGGAAAACCGCTTCGTCATAACCGCTGCATTCCATCATCTTCAATGCGTCCACCATCAGCATGGAGCCATGGACCACATCCACATGAACGGCGCTCTTTCCTGCAAAATACTCCTCCCCATACTCCAAAAACGGCCGAAACAGCCGCCTGGAGATGGGGCCGCTTTTGGCCAGATGCCTCCAGAATCCCAATAACGGCCACCCGTTTCTCTGGGTTCCGTAAACCGGGTCCTCCATGGAAGCCGCCGCCACGCCAAGGTCCGGGTGTGTCTCAAACAAACGAACCAGGCGGGAAACCGTACTTTCCGAAAACTCCACGTCCGGATTGGCAATCAGCACATAATCCATCTGCAGAACCTCATAGGAATAATAAATTCCCAGATTATTTCCAGCACCGTAGCCTCCGTTCTTCTCTGCCTCCAGCACCACGATTTTTTCCGGATTCAGCTCCTCCGCCAGCTTTCTCAGCCGCTTTCCGGAGCCGTCCGCAGAATGGTTGTCCACAATCACCACCGCGTTCAGGCTGCGGCAGCGGTATACCCTGCGAACCAGCTTTTCCGTCGTATCCGCATCGTTATAATTTAATATGACACAGCTAACCTTCTTTTCCCTGCCCATTTCCTCTATCTTTCCTGCTTTCCTTTTTGTTCTGCCGTAACAGCTCCGCACCTGCGCCGTTATCTTCTGTCCAATGCCGGCTCCTTACTTTCCAGCTTTCCGCTGCTCTACCACCTTCATCCCGAACCGGCTGCTGATCCATCTTCTGGATGCCGGACAGACAAAGGTCAGATAATCCATCATATGATACGCCAGAAGATACCACTTATTCGCGCTCTCCTTCGGCGTTCCCCTCCAGGGCGTCATTTCCAGATACTGCTCATAGGCCAGCCGGTAGTGGCACAGATTTCCTTCCTTCCACGGCCGCTCGTCCCCCGCATAGTGGAGAACCGCCGGATGCCGCTTGGCACGCTGGAACACCGCCTTCGGCACTGCCCGGTAGGCCGGTGACTGCTTCACCAAATCCCGGTAATGGAAATACCGGTAATTGGTAAAGAAATTATACCTTGGCGAAAGGGCTTTTATCTGCCCCTTCAGCGCTCCATTTAACGTATCCTGGTCGCAGGCAAAGGTCTTTCCTCCAAGCTGTCCGTAAAATTCCACCAGCCTGCGCTCCGCCTCCGTTTCCCGCCAGCGCTTCACATCGATCAAAAGAACACCCGAATTATAGTAGGCGTCCTTTTCCTCCAGGCCGATGGATTCCTTCACCTGCCGGTAAATGGTCGGCTCCATCACCGCGCCCAGAAGCCGTCCGGAAAGCTCCATGTCCCAGAGTTTTCTTAAGGACGCCAGCACCACCGTATCACAGTCCAGATACAGCACCCGCTCCACATCCTCCGGCAGAACCGTCCCCACAAAGAGACGTCCCATGGCGCTGATATCAAAGCCGCCAGTGTCAATCTCATACGGAAACCGCGCCTTTAAATCTCCCATGGGAACAAATACCAGCTCCCGCTCAAAATGCGCCGCAATCTCCTTCAGCTTATCCCGGCTTTCCGGGCTGATATCCACATCCAGCACAAAAACCCGGATCCGCTCCATCACCTGGTTATGGTCCAGGAGAGAATACATGGACACCCCTAAATGTCTGGCGTAATGTTCATTTGACGCATACACAACATCCATTTCTGCTTCCCTTCTTTCCGCAAAAATCCTGCTTTCAAAATCCGCCGTCTAGCGCATGAGGGTTTACTATAAAAGCTCCGCCTTCGCCGCCTGAAGCGCCGACTCAATTACCTTATCCATATCGTAATACTTATATTCCCCTAATCTTCCGCCGAACCGCACATTCGTCTCCCCGGCCGCAAGCTCGGCGTACCGCAAGAACAGCGCCTGGTTCTTCTCATCATTCACCGGATAATAAGGCTCCATGCCCTCGCTCCAGGCCACAGGATATTCTCTGGTGATCACCGTCTTTTCCTGGGTTCCGAACTCGAAATGCTTATGCTCGATGATCCGGGTGTAAGGAATCTCCCTGGCCGTGTAGTTCACCACCGCCACGCCCTGGTGATTCTCCTCATCCAGAAGCTCCGACTCGAACCTTCAGCTCCGGTACTCCAGCTTGCCGAACCGGTAGCCATAATAAGCGTCGATGGTTCCGGTATACACCACCTTTTCTCCCAGCCCGTCATAATATGCCTTCTTTTCCAGGTAGTCCACGCCGGTCTCCACATCACAGCCCGCAAACAGCTTGTCGATGATGACATTATAGCCGCCGATGGGGATTCCCTGATACCGATCGTTAAAATAATTGTTATCATAGGTATAGCGGACCGGAAGCCGCTTGATGATGAAGGCTGGAAGCTCCTTACAGTCCCGTCCCCACTGCTTTTCCGTATAGCCCTTCACCAGTTTCTGATAAATGTCCGTTCCAACCAGACGGATTGCCTGCTCCTCCAGGTTCTTCGGCTCCCCGGTGACGGCCCCCCGCTGCTCCTCAATCTTTGCCTTCGCCTCCGCCGGGGTGGATACGCCCCACATCTTGCTGAAGGTGTTCATGTTAAATGGCATATTGTACATCTCGCCATGGTAATTCGCCACGGGACTGTTGGTGTAGCGGTTGAATTCCGCCAGGCCGTTCACAAAGTCCCAGACCTCCCGATTGCTGGTGTGGAAAATGTGCGCGCCGTACTTGTGTACATGAATGCCCTCCACATCCTCACAGTAGATATTTCCGCCGATATGGTTCCGCTTCTCCACCACCAGGCATTTCTTTCCCGCCTGTCTGGCCAGATATGCGAATACGCCGTTGTAAAGGCCGCTGCCGACCAGGATATAATCATATTTTTTCATCGTGTCTC
>JAUNPZ010000008.1:0-15200 GCA_030536455.1 Lachnospiraceae bacterium
AAGACGACATTTCTCGTCAGCATATAACCAATGTATAGATTAGGTATACAATTCGACAGCTGCCATTTTAATTTTTAATCAGCAGGAAAGGGATAAAACAGGTATCCGAAGCTATAAAAGCTGTCTGCATACGTTAAAATAAGAGTTTGCTTTCTCTCTTTAAAAATATATAATGCTTTACCCGTCAAAAGTTGATTTTTGGATTATTCCGCACTTCGTGCTTGCACAATCGCTTCCGTGCAAGCACGACGAGTGGATTGACCTTTTGACACTTAAACCATATAATTAAAGCTTGAAAGTAAGTGTTGGAGATGAAAAAAATGGTGTAAGAAGGGAAAGTCTATTAAATCACGAAAAACCATCAGGAGGAAATATGAAACGGACAAGAAAAAAAAGAAAGAATGGTATATTTATTTTTAGTGTGGCTATATTGCTTATCGTATTTGCATGTATTGCAATATCCACCTTGTATCAAATGGATAATATTCTGCCGGAAAACTCGTCCGAAACGACAGGACTTATTGAAAATTCAAGTGCAGCCGACGCTGTTCAGGAATTCCAGGGAACTGTAAAGGATGCAACAATGAACACTCTGACAGTCCAAGGCACGGATAACTGCGAATATTATTTTGGTACGGAGGGTGTGGAGATTTCAACTGGAAAAACTGGTATAGTGATTGGAAACTCGGTGACTATTTCATATCGTGGCAAATTGGATTCAACTGTATCTGCACAAGATGTAGAATTACTGTCTATTACGGTGACAGATGTCGATTTGAATATTGATGATTCGGAAACAGCGGATGAAACATCAGAGAACGCAGAATCGGACAATCCGCCTGTTACTGTAACACAAAGGGCACAAGAAATTCTAAATGCGATGACTTTGGACGAAAAAGTGGGACAGATGTTTATTGCACGATGTCCGGAAACGGATGCCGCCAAAAAAGCAGAGGAATATAATCTCGGAGGCTATATTCTTTTTGGACGGGATTTTTCTGAAAAAACAAAGGATGAAGTTGTTCAAGCGATTCAAAGCTGCCAAAGTGCGGCGAAAATCCCCATGTTTATCGGTGTAGATGAGGAAGGCGGCACAGTCAACCGAATCAGCACAAATTCCAATTTCAGGGCGGTGCCCTTCTGGTCTCCTCAAGAACTGTATGCGGAAGGCGGATTTGATTTAATTCAAAGCGATACAGAGGAAAAATGTGAATTATTACATGGTCTAGGGATTAACTTGAATTTCGCCCCGGTCTGTGACGTTTCGCAGAATTCAGATGATTTCATGTATGCCCGAAGTTTTGGGCGAGATGCGGAACATACTGCTGACTATGTGCGGTTAGTTGTAGAGACCATGTCCGAAGAAAGGATGGGAAGCGTTCTAAAGCATTTCCCAGGCTATGGCAATAATGCAGATACACATACAGGAATAGCTTATGATAATCGTTCTTATGAAACATTTTTGAACTCAGATTTCGTACCCTTTCAAGCGGGAATTGATTCTGGAGCCAATATAGTATTAGTTTCCCATAATATAGTTTCCTGTATGGATAATCAAAGCCCTGCTTCGCTGTCTACGCAAGTACATAAAATCCTGCGGGAGGCGTTGGGGTTTTCTGGAGTTGTTGTTACGGATGATTTGGCTATGGATGGTGTACGAGATTTTGCAGGAGACGCAGAAATCGCGGTACAAGCTGTGCAGGCAGGAAATGATTTGCTATGCTGCACCGATTTTGAAATACAAATTCCGGCTGTACTTGAAGCAGTTAAGCACGGAGCGATTACAGAGGAACGAATTGAAGAATCTGTTCTACGCATCTTGGAATTAAAAATTTCACTCGGAATCATCTAATTATGAAATTGGTTCAATCCCAATAAGCTTTGGAGTACATCTTATATCTCTATATCGTATGTATAAGTTAGATAAGAACTATGCCGCAGGCATCCGGGAGGAGCTGCATGGAATCGCACAGCAGCTTCTTCCTTTTTTTTTCTAAATGTGCTATGATAACGTCAGCGGAGCGCACCTTAAGAGAGGCGGCGGGCGGTACATCATGTGAGAGGGGACAGGAGTCGTGGAAGAACAAAAGAGCAGCCGGCAGGCAGAGGAAAGAAGGCCTCAAAACAGGCAGATGATGACGGAGGGAGTTATCTGGAAGCAGCTTCTGGCGTTTTCCTTTCCGCTGCTGATTGGAAATCTGTTTCAGCAGCTTTATAATACGGTGGATTCCATCGTGGTCGGAAACTTTATCGGAAGCGAGGCTCTGGCGGCGGTTGGCTCCAGCAATCCGCTGATTAACCTGATTATCGGCATGTTCCTGGGAATTTCAACCGGAGCGGGCGTAATCATCTCCCAGTATTACGGGGCCAGGGACCGGGAGAAGCTTTCCTGGGCGGTACATACCTGCGTGGCGTTAAGTATCATCGGCGGCGTGCTGCTGACGGTGCTGGGAATCCTGATTTCACCCTGGATTCTGACCTGGATGGGAACGCCGCCGGAGGTTATGGATAATTCGGTGGTTTATCTGCGGGTGTTTTTTGGCGGCTCCCTGTTTAACCTGGTTTATAATATGTGCGCCGGAACGCTGCGCGCGGTCGGGGATTCCAGAAGGCCGCTCCTTTACCTGTGTGTGTCCTCGCTGGTGAATATCGTGCTGGACCTGGCTTTTGTGGTGGCTTTTCGAATGGGAATCGCCGGTGTGGGTTATGCTACGGTTATCGCCCAGGCGGTTTCGGCCTGTCTGGCGCTGCGCGCCCTGATGAAGACGGAGGAGATGTACCGGGTTCAGTTAAAGCTGGTGAAGGTGGATGTGCGGATGATGAAGCGGATTCTGCGGATTGGCATTCCAAGCGGCCTGCAGCATTCCATCATTTCCTTATCGAATGTAATCGTTCAGGCCAATATCAATGTCTATGGCGCCAATGCCATGGCGGGCTTCGGGGCGTATAATAAGATTGACGGCTTTGCAGGGCTGCCGCTGCAGAGCTTTGCCATCGCGGCGACTACCTTTACGGGGCAGAACATCGGAGCGAAGAATCTGAAACGGATTAAGAAGGGGATTCTGCAGGGACTGGTCATCAGTCTGGGCTACGCGCTGCTGATCATCCCGGTGCTTTCTTCCCAGACGGGAAGGATTCTTACCATATTCAGCAGTGAGCCGGAGGTTCTCCGCTATGGGGCGGCGACCATGCGGATTATGGTGCTGTTCTATACCACGCTGGCGGTGCATCAGATTCTGATGGGAACCTTCCAGGGGGCCGGAAAGACGATGGTTACGATGCTGATTGGCGTGGGAAATATGTGTATCCTGCGTATGATTTATATTAATCTGCTTGTGCCGCATTTTCCAAGCTACGAGGCGGTTATCTGGGGATATCCGATTACCTGGGTGACGACCATGCTGATGGATATTCTGTACTGCATGAGGGGAAGATGGCTGCCGCGTTTTTTGACGGAGCAGGCGGATGATTAAAATAACGAGAAATGAGGAGCTTTGATATGAAAGACGGATTTATCCGGGTTGCGGCGGCAACCCCAAAGATTAAGGTGGCAGACCCGGAGTACAACCGGGAGCAGATTGTGGAGCTGATGAGAAAGGGCGCGGCAGAGGGCGTTAAGGTGATGGTATTTCCGGAGCTTTGTCTGACCGGCTATACCTGCGCGGATTTATTCCTGCAGTTTCCGCTGATCCGGAAGGCAAAGGAGGAACTTGGGAAGATTGTAGAGGTTTCCGGGGAACTGGACATGCTGATTTTCGTGGGACTTCCCTGGGAGCATAAGGGCAAGCTTTATAATGTGGCGGCGGCTGTCTGCCGCGGGGAGCTGTTAGGCCTTGTGCCGAAGAAACATCTGCCGAACTATTCGGAGTTTTATGAGATGCGCCATTTCTGTCCGGGCAATGATGAGATGGATTTTGTGTGGGATGAGATTCAGAAGAATTATATCCCGATGGGAACCCGTCTGCTGTTTGACTGCGAGAACATTCCGGGGCTTGTGGCAGCGGCGGAAATCTGCGAGGATGTGTGGGTCCCGTGCCCGCCCAGCATCAGTCACTGTCTGGCGGGAGCAACCTTAATTGCAAACTGCTCGGCCAGCAATGAGACAACCGGAAAGGACGAATACCGTCATAATCTGATCTGCGGACAGTCGGCAAGACTGGTCTGCGGCTACATTTACAGCAATGCGGGAGAAGGGGAATCCACCCAGGACCTGGTCTTCGGCGGACAGAACATCATTGCGGAAAATGGAACCTGTCTTGCAGAGTCCAAACGGTTTTCCAACGGGATGATCATCGCGGACTTAGACCTGGAGCGGCTGAACAGTGAGCGCCGCCGGATGAACACCTACCCGTCCTACGGCCAGGCGCTTCAGGCGGGCCTGATCTCCGATGCTTCGGACGGCGAGGCGGGAAGCCACAGCTACACCCATGTGAATTTCTCCCTGAAGAGAAAGCCTCTCGGCACCTTAAGAAGATTCATCGACAAGGCGCCCTTCGTGCCGGATGATGAGGGGAAGCGGAACAAACGTTGCGAGGAGATTTTGTCCATCCAGGCGATGGGACTGAAGAAGCGTCTGGAGCATACCGGCTGCAGCCGCGCGGTGATCGGTATTTCCGGCGGTCTGGATTCCACCCTGGCCCTGCTGGTTACGGTGCGTGCCTTTGATCTGCTGGGACTTCCCAGAAATCAGATTCAGTGCATCACCATGCCCTGCTACGGAACCACGGACCGTACCTATCAGAATGCCTGCACCATGACGAAAAAGGTGGGGGCGCAGCTAAAGGAAATCGTAATTAAGGATGCAGTTGCCCTGCATTTCCATGATATCGGCCACAGCGCGGAGGTCCATGATGTGACCTATGAGAACAGCCAGGCCAGAGAGCGCACCCAGATTCTGATGGATGTGGCCAATGAGCTAAATGGTATGGTAATCGGCACCGGTGATATGTCGGAGCTGGCTCTGGGGTGGGCTACCTACAACGGGGACCATATGTCCATGTACGGCGTGAATGCCGGGGTTCCGAAGACGCTGGTGCGCCATCTGGTGCGCTATTACGCGGATACCTGCGGGGAAAAGGAGCTGGCGGAGGTGCTTTACGATGTGCTGGATACGCCGGTGAGCCCGGAGCTGCTTCCGCCGGAGGATGGTCAGATTGCCCAGAAGACGGAGGATCTGGTGGGGCCTTATGAGCTTCATGATTTCTTCCTCTATTATGTGCTCCGGTTCGGCTACATGCCGTCACGGATTTACCGTCTGGCGGTGCAGGCCTTTGACGGGGAGTATGAGAAGGAAACCATAAAGAAATGGCTGGATGTATTCTACCGCCGTTTCTTTGCCCAGCAGTTTAAACGCTCCTGTCTGCCGGACGGCCCGAAGGTGGGTTCAGCCGGTGTATCTCCGAGAGGCGACTGGCGGATGCCAAGCGACGCGTGCCGGAGAATCTGGCTGGAGGATTTGGAGAAGCTGGAGGCTTAGAGCGTGTTTGAAATAGAAATGAAAGCAACGAGATGAAAAACAAAGAGATAAAAAATAACAAGATAAAAATAACGAGATAAAGGAAAAGGCGGATCACGCATATGATAAACAGTACGGCAAATAAGCAGGTGCGCCGGGTAACGAATCTGGTGAAGAAGGCGAAGGCCAGAAGGGAAGAGGACCTGTATGTAGTGGAAGGAGTCCGCATGTGCCGGGAGTTAAAGCCGGAGCAGGTGGAAATCCTCTATGTCAGCGAAAGCTTTTTAAAGGAATCGGGAGAGGCGCAGCTAAAGGGATTTCCTTGGGAGATGGTGGCGGACCCGGTGATGAAGGTGATGGCGGACACCCAGACTCCCCAGGGAATCCTGGCGCTGGTAAAGCAGAAGCATTATACGCTGGAGGAGATTCTGGCGCAGCCGGGAGAGGCCCATCTGATGGTCTTGGAAACCCTGCAGGACCCAGGCAATCTGGGAACTATCCTACGGGCGGGAGAGGGGGCCGGGATTACCGGCGTGGTGATGAACCAGACCACGGCGGACCTCTATAATCCCAAGGTCATCCGTTCCACCATGGGCTCCATTTACCGGGTGCCCTTCGTGTATGTGGATGACCTGGCGGCGGCCTGCGCAGAGATGAAAAAGAAAGGAATCCGCCTGTTTGCGGCCCATTTGAAGGGCGAGCAGGCTTACGACCGGGAGGATTTTACCGGCCCCTGCGGCTTCCTGATCGGGAATGAGGCCAAGGGCCTGACGGATGAGACGGCGGCTCTGGCGGACACCTATGTGAAAATCCCCATGGCGGGACAGGTGGAATCCTTAAATGCGGCGGTTGCGGCCTCGGTGCTGATGTTTGAGACGGCAAGGCAGAGGCGGATTTCGAAAGAATATTGAAAGAATTGTTTCGTTGAGTTTTTGCTGCCGCTATGCTATACTTATGGAAGAACTTGTAAAATGGCATGCTGTTCCCAGAAGGAGGGGTGGATATGGGTGCATTAGGATGGCTGATTGCGGTGATTGCGTTTGCGGGAATCGAGGCGGCGACCATGGCTCTGACGACGATCTGGTTTGCCGGAGGTTCTCTGGCGGCGTTGATTTTATGTCTGCTGGGAGCCGGGCTGGAGATCCAGCTGGCGGTATTCGTCATCGTGTCCTTTGCGCTGCTTGCGCTGACCAGGCCGCTTGCGCTTCGGTATCTGAACCGCAGGACGAAAAAGACGAATGTGGAAAGTCTGGTTGGAAAGCAGGCCAGAATCACAGAGACGGTGGATAACCTGGCAGGGACCGGGACTGCGGTGGTAAACGGCCAGGAGTGGACGGCCAGGGCGGCTGACGAGGGAAAGACGATTCCTTCCGGCGCGCTGGTGGTAATCCGGGAAATCCGGGGCGTGAAGCTGATGGTGGAGCCGGTGAGCGGGCCTGAGGAGGGCTGATGCTCCTGCTGATTTTGAATCGGCACCGGACGGAACTGTGCGAACGTAAACCTGGACTGGAAGTGAAGGAAGGAGAACATTGGGTATGAATGGATTCGTAAGTGGATTTATCGTGGTTATTGTCATCTTTTTATTTGCGCTGATTTTGCTGTCATCCTGCATCAAGATTGTGCCGCAGGCACAGGCGCTGGTGGTGGAGCGTCTTGGCGCTTACCTGGATACCTGGTCGGTCGGTATTCATTTTAAGGTGCCGTTTGTGGACCGTGTAGCGAAGAGGGTGAACTTAAAAGAGCAGGTGGCGGATTTCCCGCCGCAGCCGGTTATCACCAAGGATAATGTAACCATGCGGATTGATACGGTTGTATTTTTCCAGATTACAGACCCCAAGCTGTTTGCCTACGGCGTGGAGAATCCGATTATGGCCATCGAGAACCTGACGGCAACCACTCTGCGTAATATCATCGGCGATCTGGAGCTGGACCAGACGCTGACCTCCAGAGAGACCATTAACGCAAAGATGAGAGCGTCTCTGGATGTGGCCACCGACCCGTGGGGCATCAAGGTAAATCGTGTAGAGCTTAAGAACATCATTCCTCCGGCAGCCATCCAGGATGCCATGGAGAAGCAGATGAAGGCAGAGCGTGAGCGCCGTGAGGCCATCTTAAAGGCAGAGGGCGAGAAGAAGTCCACCATCCTGGTAGCGGAAGGCAAGAAGGAGTCCGCAATCCTGGATGCAGAGGCGGAGAAGCAGGCAGCCATCCTTCGCGCGGAGGCAGAGAAGGAGAAGAAGATTAAGGAGGCGGAAGGCCAGGCCGAAGCCATCCTTAAGGTTCAGAAGGCTCAGGCAGATGGTATCCGCTTCATTAAGGATGCAGGTGCGGATAATGCGGTGCTTCAGTTAAAGAGCCTGGAGGCGTTTGCGGCGGCTGCCAACGGCAGAGCGACCAAGATTATCATTCCTTCCGAGATTCAGGGCGTAGCCGGACTGGTGAAGTCCCTGACAGAGATTGCATCGGAGAATAAGGAAGACGCGCGGTAGGTAAAAAAATCCGGTTACACCGGATAATGAAGAGTTAAGAGGAGGCTGTCACAGATGGACAGGGGGAACCCTGGGGCATTTGGGCAGCCTTCTGTGTCTTTTGCAGACACACGAGGCGGAAACGGCCGGAAAAGCCGGAAGGAAGAATGGAGGTGGTGTTATGGAACTGCAGCTTGATTTATCAAGGGAATACGGTGTGGTCCTGGAGGGCGGAGGAGCCAGGGGCTCCTATCAGATCGGGGCCTGGAAGGCGCTCCGGGAGGCCGGCGTGAAGATAAAAGGAATCGCGGGAGCCAGCGTAGGGGCCTTGAACGGCGCTCTGATGTGCATGGATGACCTGGAGCGGGCCGAGGATATCTGGGAGAACATCCGCTATTCCCATGTGATGGATGTGGACGATTCCCTGATGGAAAAGGTAAAACGGAGAGATTTAAAGAACATTGATTTTCAGAGCCTTCTGGCAGACGGAAGGAAGCTTTTAAAGGACGGCGGATTCGATGTGGCGCCCCTGCGGCGGCTGATTCAGGAGACGGTGGACGAAGATCGGATTCGGAAGTCGGACCGGGAGCTGTTCGTGTCCACGATATCGCTTACGGATTTTAAGCCGCTGGTGGTGAATGTGAAGGAGCTTCCGGAGGAGGAAATCAGCGATATGCTTCTGGCCAGTGCCTATTTTCCGGCTTTTAAGATGGAAAGGCTGGGCGGAAAATACTATACGGACGGAGGCGGCGCCAATAATGTTCCGGTGGATGTGCTGGCAGACCGGGGCTACCGGGATATCATCATAATCCGGATTTACGGCCTGGGACTTGACACGGAGCGTTTTTTTACCGCTCCGGAGGAGGTTCATGTATATCACATCGCTCCCAGACAAAGCCTTGGCGGGATTCTGGAGTTTGACCGGAAGCGGGCGAGACGGAATCTGATGCTGGGCTATCTGGACGGAAAACGGATGCTTTACGGGCTGTCCGGGAAGCGGTATTATCTGGACGCGCCGGGAGGCGAGGCATATTATCTGGACAAGATGCTGTCGGAAATCCATTTCCTCCAGGAACTTTTAAAGAAAGGCCCGCTTTTTTGGAAGGAAGCGGATGAGAGCTGGGACGAGGAGGAAGGGGAGCTTATCCAGGAGTCCGGACCGGGCTGGGAGGCGGCTCTTTTCCCGGAGCTGGATGTGCCGGAAGACTGCGGATACCGTTTTTACACGGAACAGCTGTTCCCGTCTCTGGCGGCGCAGTGGAAGCTTCGGGTGGACTGGGATTATAAGGAGCTTTATCTGATGTTTTTGGAACAGATGGCGAGACGGCTCCGGATATCCAGATTTCAGGTGTATACGGTGGAGGAATTGCTTTTAAAAATCCATCAGAAGGCCCGAAGTCTTGACAGCGGCTTTCAGATATAGTAATTTTATAGCAGGAAAAATCCTACAATGACAGGAAAAAGAGGACCGGAAGAGGAGGAAAACATTATGAATTTAAAAGGAAGACATTTTTTAACATTAAAGGATTATACACCGGAGGAGATTTTATATCTGCTGGACCTGGCGTCTGATTTAAAGGCAAAGAAAAAGAAGGGTGTGCCTGTGGATTTTCACAGAGGGAAGAATGTGGCGCTGATTTTTGAGAAAACCAGCACCAGAACCCGCTGTGCCTTCGAGGTGGCAGCCCATGACCTGGGAATGGGAACCACCTATCTGGACCCGTCCAGCTCCCAGATTGGAAAGAAGGAAAGCATCGCGGATACGGCCAGGGTTCTGGGACGGATGTTTGACGGCATCGAATACCGGGGCTTCGGGCAGGATATCGTGGAGGAACTGGCAAAATATGCCGGAGTGCCGGTATGGAACGGTCTGACGAATGAATATCATCCGACCCAGATGCTGGCGGATATGCTGACCATCCAGGAGCAGCTTGGCCGCTTAAAGGGCGTGAAGCTGGTATACATGGGCGATGCCCGCTATAACATGGGAAATTCCCTGATGATCGTCTGCGCGAAGCTGGGCCTGCATTTTGTGGCCTGCGCACCGAAGAAGTACTTCCCGGAGGAAGAGCTGGTGGCAGAGTGCAGAAAGTATGCAGAGGCCTCCGGCGCTACGATCACACTGACCGAGGATGTGGAAGAGGGAACCAGAGGCGCAGATGTAATTTATACCGATGTGTGGGTATCCATGGGTGAGCCGGATGAGGTCTGGGAGGAGCGGATCCGGGAGCTGACCCCTTATAAGGTGACCATGGATGTGATGAAAAATGCAGGTGAGCAGGCAATCTTCCTGCACTGTCTGCCGGCATTCCATGATTTAAAGACGAAGATTGGAAAAGAGATGGCCGGACGCTTCGGCATCCAGGACATGGAGGTGACGGATGAAGTATTTGAATCCGCCCAGTCCAGAGTGTTTGATGAGGCAGAGAACCGGATGCATACCATCAAGGCCGTGATGGCGGCAACCTTAGGAGAAGTATAATGCAGGGACAGACTGGAAAGGGAAGCCGGAGCAGAAGCAGCCGCAGCAGCCGGAATCTGAGCTTTTTTCTGGATGTGCTCCACATTGCGGTCGGCCTTATAATCGTGGTGCTTGCGGTGATCTCCTTTTTGAATCCAGAGAATAATCTGGTGCTGTTTCCTCTGATTTTCATGCTGGCGGCTGTGCTGAACCTGGTAAACGGCTGGGTGAAAATCCGCCAGAGCAGTCGGGATAAGAAGAAGCAGGCCGGAGGCGCCGGACTTCTGCTGTTTGGTGTCTGTCTGGTGCTGCTTTCGGTGCTCAGTGCCTTAAGTATCTGGAGATAAAGAGATGAAGACGAGAATATTAACGATTTTGAAGGAGACCGACGGGTTTGTATCCGGACAGGAGCTGTGCGATGCGCTGCATGTATCCAGAACCGCTGTCTGGAAGGTGATGAGGCAGCTGGAGGAAGAGGGCTATGTGATCGAGGCCGTCCGGAACAAAGGATACCGTCTTCTTGAGGCGGCAGATGTGATGACGGAGGCGGAGCTTGGAAGCCGGATGAAGACCAGGTGGCTGGGAAGAAATCTGGTTTATTTCCCGGAGACGGATTCCACCAATATCCAGGCCAGAAGACTGGCCGCGGAGGGCTGCCCGGAGGGAACTCTGGTGGTGGCAGACCGTCAGAATGCAGGAAAAGGAAGGAGGGGCCGGAGCTGGGCCTCGCCTTCCGGAACCAGCATTTATATGAGCTTTGTCCTGAAGCCGGATATCCCGCCGTACTGCGCCTCTATGGTGACGCTGGCAGCCGGAATGGCGGTGGTGAAGGCAGTGGAAGAGGAGACCGGTCTGGAAACCGGGATTAAGTGGCCTAATGATGCAGTGGCAGGCGGAAAAAAAATCTGCGGCATCCTGACTGAGATGAGCGCGGAGCTGGAAACCATCCACTATATCGTCACCGGCATCGGCATTAATGTAAATCAGAAGGAGTTCCCGGAGGAGATTCGGGAATCCGCCACCTCCATCGGGCTGGAGCTGGGAAGAGAGGTAAACCGCAGCGCCCTGATCGCGAAGACCATGGAGTGGTTTGAGGTTTATTATGATAAATTTTTAAAAACAAAGGACCTTTCCCTTTTAAAAGAGGAATATGAGTCGATGTTAGCGAACTTAAACCGTCAGGTCCGCGTGCTGGACCCGGCCGGAGCGTATGAGGGAATCTGCAGAGGCATTGACCGGGAGGGCAGGCTTCTGGTGGAACTTCCGGGCGGAGAGGTGAAGGCCGTTATGTCCGGCGAAGTTTCGGTGAGAGGAATTTACGGCTATGTGTAGGGAGATGGAGCTTCCCGGATACCCGCTGTACCGCTCGCTTAAGGTGCTGGAGCGGGAGGAGAGACGTCTTGACGAGGGCGAGCGGCTGGAGGCGGTCCGCGGACCTCTTCTTTCCTGGTTCCAGGCGAATGGAAGAGACCTTCCGTGGCGTCAGAATCCTTCGCCGTACCAGGTGTGGATTTCGGAAATCATGCTCCAGCAGACCAGAGTAGAGGCGGTGAAGCCTTATTATAAGCGGTTCCTGGAGGAGCTTCCGGACGTAAAGGCCCTGGCGCAGGTGGAAGAGGAGAAGCTTTTAAAGCTGTGGGAAGGACTTGGCTATTACAGCAGGGCGAAGAATCTGAAGGCGGCGGCCATGGTGATGATGGAGGAGTACGGCGGACAGATGCCGGCCTCCTATGAGGCGCTTTTGAAGCTTCCAGGCATCGGAAGCTATACGGCCGGTGCCATCAGCTCCATCGCGTTCGGGATTCCGGTTCCGGCTGTGGACGGCAACGTGCTTCGTGTGACCGCCAGACTTCAGGGAAGCTATGAGGATATCAGCAGACCCCAGACGAAGAAGCGGCTGGAAGCACTTTTAAAGGAACACATGGAGAAGAGGGAGCCTGGGACCTTTAACCAGGCGCTGATTGAGGTCGGCGCTCTGGTATGCATTCCAAACGGAAGCCCTAAGTGCGGGGAATGTCCGCTGGAATCGGTCTGTCTGGCAAAGCGGAATGGACTCTGGGAGGAGCTTCCGGTAAAGCCGTCGAAGAAGCCCAGAAAAATCGTGGAGCTGACCGTGCTTGTTATCCGGGACGGAGAAAAGGTGGCGCTTCGGAAGCGGCCGGATACCGGTCTTCTGGCTTCTCTTTATGAATTTCCAAATCAGGAAGGGCGGCTTGCGCTGGACACCAGGGCCCAGGCGGCTGCGGCAGCCGGCGTGGCAGAGTCCGCAGTGGAGGCGGTGACGCCTTTAGGGGAAGCGAAGCATATCTTTTCCCATGTGGAATGGCATATGACAGGTTATGAAATCAGTATGAAGGGGCAGATTCCGGGATGCTTTATTTCGGCGGATGTAAGGGAGCTGGAGGGAAGATATCCTCTGCCCAATGCATTTATGGCGTATAAGAAAGCTTTTTTGAAGGCATAATGATGAAAGAGGCGGTTTTATATGAAGCGTATGCTTTTTATCGTAAATCCCCGGTCCGGCCGGGAGCAGGTGCGTACCAGGCTTCTGGAAATTCTTGATTTATTTTCCGGGGCCGGCTACCAGATTCAGGTGCATATCACCCAGGCGCCGAAGGATGCCACCAACGTGGTGAAGCAGTACGGGAAGGACAAGGACCTGGTGGTATGCAGCGGAGGGGACGGAACGTTAAATGAGGTAATCAGCGGTCTGATGGAGCTTGGAACGGAAGCGGCAGACGGGATGGAGCCGGGCAAATGCTGGGAGAGTCTTCCTCTTCTGGGATATATTCCGGCCGGTTCGACGAATGACTATGCATCCAGCCTTCAGATTCCCAAACCCATGATGGCGGCTGCGGAGAATGTGCTGAGCGGAGAACCGTATCCCATCGATATCGGACATTTCTGCCAGGACCGGTATTTTATCTACATTGCGGCATTCGGAGCCTTTACCGAGGTTTCCTACCTGACCCCCCAGGATAAGAAGAATCTGCTGGGCCATCAGGCCTATATGCTGGAGGGCGTAAAGAGTCTTGCCGCTCTGAAGACCTACCGCCTGAAGGTGGAATGGGATGACCAGGTGCTGGAGGAGGATTTTGTATTCGGCATGGTGACCAACACCATCAGCGTGGGCGGCTTTAAGGGACTGGTGACCCAGTCCGTGGCGCTCAATGACGGCGAGTTCGAGGTTCTCTTAATCCGAAGACCGAGGACGCCAAAGGATTTGAGCAATATTATTTCCTATATGTTCCTTCGGGAAGAGCCGAATGATTATGTATTCAAGTTTAAGGCAAAAGAATTGAAAATCACATCGGAGACCCCGGTTGACTGGGTTTTGGATGGGGAATATGGCGGCAGCAGGACGGAAGTTATCATCGAAAACCGGAGGGAACAGCTTCGGATTCTGCGGACCGCTCCGGAACATGCATGATTTTCAAACATTTTTAAACAATATGGAGAAACCTGTTGAAAAATACACTATCTTCGTATATAATGGAAAGTCGTGTAGGTTTTTACAGACTTCTTAGCGAAAGGACGTTATTAAGTGGAAAAGGACAATTTTTTAGAGAAGCTGGGCAAACTCGTTGAATTCGCCAAAACCAGGCATAATGCCCTGGATGCAACAGAAATCAATGATTTCTTCACAGGCGATAGTCTGTCCCCGGAGCAGATGGACCAGATTTACAGTTACCTGGAGAACCGCGGCATCGACGTGGTACCGGTATTAGATGAGAGTACATTATCTGACGATTCATTGCTTCTGGATGACGGTGACGATGGCTTCATGAAAGATGCAGACGATGAAGAATTAGACATTGATTTGGATGCAGTAGACCTTCTGGAGGGCATCGGAACGGAGGACCCGGTCCGCATGTATCTGAAGGAGATTGGTACGGTTCCTCTGTTAAGCGCAGATGAAGAACTGAGACTGGCTAAGAAAAAGGCTGAGGGCGATGAATACGCCAAGGAACGTCTGATTGAGGCAAACCTGCGTCTTGTTGTCAGCATTGCCAAGCGCTACACCGGAAGGGGCATGAGCTTCCTCGACCTGGTGCAGGAGGGCAACTTAGGTCTGATCAAGGGCGTAGAGAAATTTGATTATACAAAAGGGTACAAGCTGAGTACATATGCGACCTGGTGGATTCGTCAGTCCGTGACAAGAGCGCTGGCTGACCAGGCCAGAACCATCCGTGTACCGGTGCATATGGTGGAAACCATCAATAAGATGTCAAAGATGCAGAGAAAGCTGACTCTGGAGCTGGGCTATGAGCCTTCCGTGACGGAGCTGGCAGATGCTCTGGAGATGTCCGAGGACAAGGTTATGGAAATCATGCAGATTGCCAGAGAACCTGCATCCCTGGAAACTCCGATTGGCGAGGAGGATGATTCCAACCTGGGCGATTTCGTTGCGGACGGCAACGTGGTGACTCCGGAGGGGAATGTGGAATCTGTTATGCTGAGAGAGCATATTGATGCGCTGCTTGGCGACTTAAAGGAAAGAGAGCGTCAGGTAATCGTTCTCCGGTTCGGACTGGAGGATGGTCATCCCAGAACTCTGGAGGAAGTCGGTAAGGAGTTCAACGTAACCAGAGAGCGTATCCGCCAGATTGAGGCGAAGGCGCTGCGGAAGCTGCGGAATCCGGTGAGAAGCAAGAGGATCCGGGATTTCCTGTAAAGAGAAGACGGTTTTAAGCGAATATAGAGGGACGCGGTATGGCGTCCCTTTTCGGCGTAACGTCAGCCAATATGATTAACAATATCAGAAAGGATCAAAACTCTTGAATAAAAGAAACTACCAGAAAGAATTGGAAACTGT
>JAUNPZ010000008.1:15300-50335 GCA_030536455.1 Lachnospiraceae bacterium
AGAAAGGATCAAAACTCTTGAATAAAAGAAACTACCAGAAAGAATTGGAAACTGTCATAGAGAAGAATCAGAAGGCAGATTACGTCCCCCGCCTTCTGCTCCACAGCTGCTGCGCTCCATGCAGCAGCTATGTTCTGGAATACCTGTCGAAGTATTTTGCAATTACGGTGCTTTATTATAACCCCAACATTTATCCGCCGGAGGAAATCCGGAAGCGGGCGGATGAGCAGGAACGGCTGATTGCCTCGATGCCGATGGAGCATGCGGCGGTTTATCTGGAGGGCCGTTATGAGCCGGAAGTATTTTATGAGACGGTGAAGGGACATGAAGGAGACAAGGAGGGCGGCGAGAGATGCTTTCTCTGCTACCGTCTGCGTCTGGAGGAAGCCGCCAGACAGGCGAAGGCGGGCGGCTTTGATTATTTTACCACCACCCTGTCCATCAGCCCCCTTAAAAATGCGGAAAAGCTGAATGAGATCGGAGAGGAGCTGGCGGAGGAATACGGGGTAGCCTATCTGAATTCGGATTTTAAAAAGAAGAATGGCTACAAGCGTTCGACGGAGCTTTCGGCAGAGTATGGGCTGTATCGGCAGAATTACTGCGGCTGCGTCTTTTCTCGTATGCAGCGGGCCGAATAACCAAGCTTTTTCCTTGACATCATTGGTCATTTGTAATAAAATTAACGATAGAAGATTTCACAAGGGGAAATCTTGGGGAAATTAAATAGTGATAAGATAAGGAGATATGGATTATGGTAAGCAAGACATTAACTGTAGTAAACCCATCTGGTTTACATTTAAGACCAGCAGGAGTTCTTTCTCAGACTGCTATGAAGTTTAAGTGCGATGTAATCATCGAGTGCGGTGAGAAGAGAATCGTTGCAAAGAGCGTATTAAACGTTATGGCTGCAGGCATCAAGTGCGGTACTGAGATTAACTTAATCTGTGATGGCGAGGATGAGAACGACGCATTGGCAACCATCAGCAAGGCAATCGAGGATGGTCTTGGCGAGAAGTAATTTCGATTCGGAAGCGGAGTTATCCGGTCTGATGGGAAGGAAATGTTAGGAAAAAGGAATCTGTCTGCAGGGACTGCAAAGGGTTCCTTTTTCTTTTGCAGCGGGAAAAGGCGGGCAGCGCAGAACGCGCGGAAGCATGCATGGAAGCGGTCTGCTGAACCGTTACGATGAGGAAAAGAGAAGGGGAAACCGTTATGAAAAGACAAGTTAGTTTAGAGGAGATTTCCGACGGCCGTTTGTATGAGCTGAATGATATGGTGAAGGCGGACTGCGGGGACTGCAGAGGCTGCTCGGCCTGCTGCCGGGGGATGGGGAATTCCATTATCCTGGACCCGCTGGATTTCTGGCGTCTGTCACGAAATTTGGGAAAGAATTTCGGGGAGCTGACGGCGGGGCCGGTGGAGCTGAACGTGGTGGACGGCCTGATTCTTCCGAATCTGAAGATGGCCGGCGCATCGGAGGCCTGCTCCTTCCTGGATGAGAATGGAAGATGTACGGTTCACAGCTTCCGGCCGGGAATCTGCCGCCTGTTTCCTTTGGGACGGTACTATGAGAATGGTTCCTTCCGCTATTTCTTACAGGTCCATGAGTGCAGGAAGGAGAATCGGACCAAGGTAAAGGTGAAAAAGTGGATGGATATGCCGGATGGGAAGGCCTATGAGGCTTTTGTGAATGAATGGCATTATCTGCTGGAGGACTTGAGCGGAAAGGCAGCCGAAGAGGATCTCCGAAAGGAAATCTGCATGTATGTGCTGACGGAATTTTTCGTGAAGCCCTATAACGGAGCGGAGGAGCTGCCCGCATTTTACCGGCAGGCAGAGGAACGGATGAAGGCCGCCAGGGAGCGGTTTGGAATCTGACGGAAAACCGTTCAAAAGCAGGGAAAATCATCCGTCCCGAAGTTGGTCCCGAATTTCAGAAAATCAGTTGACATCTATAAAAACCCGCGGTAGAATAAAAGTTCTTTCCCACATTTTCGGGAAAGCTCTACCACGGGTTTCTCTGGCAAAATCCAGGGATAAAGTGACCGCTTGGCAAGATATTTTTTAAAATATTACTACCAGGAGGAAAAAAGAAATGATTGAAGTGCAGCATTTGTGCAAGACGTTTCGTGTTGCAAAGCGGGGCGCCGGGTTTTCCCAGGCGCTTAAGTCTCTCGTGCGAAAGGAGTACGAGGAAGTGAGGGCGCTGGATGATGTGTCCTTCTCTATCCGGGAAGGGGAAATGGTTGGGTACATCGGACCCAACGGCGCGGGAAAATCATCGACGATTAAGATTTTAAGCGGGATTCTGACGCCGGACGGCGGAAGCTGTGTGATTAACGGCCGGATTCCGTGGAAGGACCGGGTGTCCTATGTGAAGGATATCGGAGTGGTGTTCGGACAGCGGACCCAGCTCTGGTGGGATGTTCCGGTTATCGATTCTTATGAGCTCTTAAAAGACATTTACAGCATCCCGGACGGGGTGTACCGGTCGAATCTGGAAGAGCTTGCTTCCCTTTTGAATTTAGAGGAGTTATTAAAAACCCCGGCGAGACAATTGTCCCTGGGTCAGCGGATGCGGTGTGAAATCGGGGCATCCCTGCTTCATGACCCGAAAATCCTGTTCCTGGATGAGCCGACCATCGGTCTGGACGCGGTATCCAAGCTGGCAGTCCGGGATTTTATCGTGAAGCACAATCAGAAGCATAAGACAACGGTGATTCTCACCACTCATGATATGCAGGATATCGAGGCGCTCACCAGCCGGATCATCATGATTGGAAAAGGTAAAATCCTGCTGGACGGCACACTGGAGGACATTCCGGGGGCAGAGGATAACATGGACCAGGCAGTTGCGGACCTGTACCGCCGTTTTCAGGTGTAGGAGGTGCGGGATGAAAAAATATCTGTCTTTTTTTCGGCTGCGCTTTTCCATGGGTCTTCAGTACCGGGCGGCTGCGCTGGCCGGGATTGTGACCCAGTTTGTGTGGGGCGGCATGGAGTGTCTGGTGTTTGCCGCCTTTTACCGGGCGGACCCGTCTGCCTTTCCCATGCGCTTTTCGGCGGTAGCCTCCTATATCTGGCTGCAGCAGGCATTTCTGGCTCTGTTTATGGCCTGGATGATGGAAAATGAAATCTTTGACTGTATCCGCAATGGGGATGTGGCCTACGAGCTGTGCCGTCCCATCGACATCTACAGCATGTGGTTCTGCCGAAGCATGGCAAACCGTCTGTCCAAGGCGGTGCTCCGCTGTATGCCCATCCTGCTGGTTGCCGGCTTTCTGCCGGAGCCTTACCGGATGCGGCTGCCGGTTTCCGTCCTGGCCGGAGTGGAATTTGCAGTCAGTATGGCGCTGGGACTGCTGGTTGTGACGGCGTTCTGTATGCTGGTTTATATTACCACCTTTTTTACCATATCTCCGGACGGGGTTCGGATGACGGCGGTTTCGGCGGTGGAGATTCTGGCGGGTTCCATCATTCCTTTGCCCTTCTTCCCGGATTCCATCCGGAGAATCCTGGAGCTGCTTCCATTTGCGGCCATGCAGAATGTGCCGTTTCGGATTTACAGCGGCGATTTGTCCGGAAGGGCGGCAGTGAATGGAGTTTTGTCCCAGCTTTTTTGGGCGGCTGCTTTGATTCTGGCAGGAAAGCTTTTGATGAGGAAGGCCGCCAAAAAGATCGTGATACAGGGAGGGTGAGAAGATGAGCGGAAAAGAGAGAATGGGAGTGGACAGGAGCGCGGATGGAACCGGGAAAAATGGAGCTGCGGCGTGTCATGTAAGTGCGCTGCAGCTGTACCGGAAATATCTGCAGATTCAGGTGCAGAGCATGATGCAGTACAAAACGTCGTTTCTGCTGACCGCCATCGGCCAGTTCCTGGTGTCCTTTAATGTATTTTTAGGCGTGTTTTTCATGTTCCGGCGGTTCCATGTGGTGGAAGGCTTTACATACAGCGAGGTGCTGCTCTGCTTTTCCATCACATTGATGGAATTTTCCTTGGCCGAAGCGGTGGCCAGAGGATTTGACACCTTTTCCGGTACGGTGCGGAAGGGAGAATTTGACCGGATACTGGTACGGCCGAAAAATGAGATTTTTCAGGTGCTTGCCAGCCGGATTGAACTGACGAGAATCGGGCGCATGCTTCAGGCGATCGTGATGTTTGTTTACGGAATTGCAGAAAGTCAGGTGGAATGGACGTTTCTGAAAGTACTTGCGGTGATTTTCATGCTGATTGGGGGAACGCTGGTATTTGCCGGCATTTTCCTGATCTACGCCGCAATCTGCTTCTTTACCCTGGAGGGCCTGGAGTTTATGAATGTGCTGACGGACGGGGCAAGGGAATACGGAAAATATCCGGTGAACGTGTATGGGAAGCGGGTGCTGCAGTTTTGTACCTTCGTGGTGCCCTATGCGCTGATTCAATATTATCCGTTATGCTATATCCTGGGAAGGGACAGCCGCTGGTGGTATCTGTTCCTGCCGCTGCTGGCCCCGGTATTTCTGATTCCATGCTATGGATTGTGGCGGTTCGGGGTGCGGCATTATGCGTCGGCGGGGAGCTGACAAAAAACTCCAGGAAGAGGATGCTTGTAAGAAATCCCCATCCATGATAGAATAGCAGACAGAAAAAGCAATCAGAAAAAGAGAAACAAAAAGAAAAACGGCAGGAAAGCAGAAAGAGGCATACCATGACATATACAAAGGAACACTTAAAGCAGATGCTTGCGGACATGGGGATTCGTCCGGACGACACTCTGCTGATTCATTCCTCCATGAAGGCCATCGGCGATGTGGAGGGCGGAGCGGACACCGTTCTGGACGCATGGATGGAATATTTATCAGAAGGGCTTCTCCTTCTCCCCACCCATACCTGGAAGCAGATGGGGCCGGAGCATCGGGTATTTGACCCGGAGACGGAGCCCTCCTGCGTGGGGATTCTCACGGAGCTTTTCCGGAAGCGTCCGGGCGTGGTCCGCTCCCTTCATCCGACCCACAGCATGGCGGCCTTCGGCAGACGGAGCCGGGAATATGTAAAGGGAGAAGAAAATTTAAACACTCCCTGCGGGCCGGGCGGCTGCTTTGCCAGACTGGAGGAGGAGAAGGCAAAGATTCTTCTCCTTGGCGTAGGACATGCGCGGAATACCTTCATCCATGCGGTGGAGGAAAGCATAGATGTGCCGGAACGTCTGACGGCAGAGCCGGAGGAGTTTTTTATCAAGATGGCCGACGGGAGCCGGATGCGGCGGCCCATGTACCGGCATTACAACCGGAAGAATGCCCATATCTCCGAGGATTTTCCCAAGCTGGAGCGGGCATTTTATGAGAACGGGGCAGCGAAGCAGGTGAAGTTCGGAGATGCGGACTGTATTCTCTGCGATGCGGCAAAGACGGCGGAGGTAGTAAGGCGGGTTTTAAGCCATGAGATTAACTGCATCATCGACCGGGATGTGATTCCGGAGGAATGGTGGAAAATAAACGGATAATAAACGGATAAAAAATAAACGGGCAGAATGACGGATTTGAAAAATGCAGGAGGAGGGAATCATGCAGGAAGGTATGGTTGGGTTGTTCGGCGGTCTGCTGAATACCAGCGTTGTGCTGAGCATTTTAGCAGTTATGATTGTAGGACGATGGAAACTATTTTTGAAGGCCGATATGCCCGGATGGGCGAGCCTGGTGCCGTTTTACAGCAGCTATTGTCTGTATAAGATGGCGATGGGGAACGGATGGTACTTTCTGCTTCAGGCCGTACCGATTGTGAATCTTGTAATCGGAGTTCTGTTTTCCGTTCGGATGTCGAAGGCCTTTGGCTATGAAGGCGGTGTGGCGGTTCTGATGTTCTTTTTCCGGGATATTGTGCTGCTGGTAATGGGATTTAATGAAAGTCAGTATATAGGACCGGTAAGATAAAGAAAGGGCGGAAACAGCTTTATGAATTACATTACAGTAAATGAGTTAAAACAATGGAACACCATGGATTACCGTCTGATAGACCTGCGGGACGAGCAGGCCTTCGGCTACGGACATCTTCCGGCGGCAGTCAATATCCCTTACGGCAGTCTGGAGGACTGTCTCGGCCAGATTCCGCACAATAAAAAGATTGTGGTCTATTGCAAGCGAGGCGAAACCAGCATGGAGGCGGCGCAGAAGCTGGAGCAGTTTGACTTTGATGTGTACCATCTGGAGGGCGGATACGCCGCGTGGCTGATGGAGATGATGAAGGAGGACGAAGCGTGTCAGGAGGACCGGAATGCGGAGATTGAAAAAAGCATCCGCAAAAAGTTCCACAAGGAGCTGTTTTCCAAATTTGCAAAGGCGATTAATGAGTATCAGCTTCTGCAGGAGGGGGACAAGGTGGCGGTCTGCATCTCCGGCGGCAAGGATTCGATGCTGCTGGCCAAGCTGTTCCAGGAGCTGAAGCGGCATAATAAGTTTTCCTTTGACCTGGTATTTCTGGTGATGGACCCCGGCTATAATGAGATTAACCGGAAGGTGATTGAGAACAATGCCAAGCTGATGAATATTCCGGTGACGATTTTTGAGACGGAGATTTTCGACGCGGTGTATGAGATTGAAAAATCTCCCTGCTATCTGTGCGCCAGAATGCGGAGGGGATATCTTTACAGCAAGGCGAAGGAGCTGGGTTGCAATAAGATTGCCCTGGGCCATCATTATGATGATGTGATTGAGACCATTCTGATGGGGATGCTTTACGGCGGCCAGGTCCAGACCATGATGCCGAAGCTGCACAGCACAAATTTTGAGGGGATGGAGCTGATCCGTCCCATGTATCTGATTCAGGAGGACGACATCAAGCGCTGGCGGGATTATAATCAGTTAAACTTTATCCAGTGCGCCTGCCGGTTTACGGACACCTGCACCACCTGCCGGGATGACGGAAGCGTGGGCTCCAAGCGGATGGAGATTAAGAACATGATTCGGGAGATGGAGAAAATCAATCCCTTCGTGAAGGCGAATATTTTCCGCAGTGTGGAGAATGTGAATCTGAATACGGTGATTGCCTATAAGAAGGACGGCGTTTCCCACTGGTTTTACGAGGATTATGACAGAGGGGAAAGATAGGCGGCGGTTCAGATGGAAAGCGGCATACCGCTTCCGGCTCAGGAATAAAGTAGAATGAGGATCAGCCGGGCGGTGTCAGAATGGGTGAGATAAAAAAGAGAAAAAAGACAGGGGCGGTTGTCTTAAGTGTGCTTTTCCTGTGCATGCTTTGGACAACGGCCTCTTTTGCTGTGGAACAGGGCGGGCAGCCGCTCGCACAGAGCGCGGAAACGGGGACGGAGCTTCTTGCGGAATCCGGACTGTATGCCCAGTCAGCCGTCCTGATGGATGGAAGGACCGGGCGCATCCTGTGGGGAAAGCAGGAGGACGTCATCCGCCCCATGGCAAGCACCACCAAGATCATGACCTGTATTCTGGCTTTGGAGGCGGGGCTGGATGCGCCGGAACGGACCACTGAGGTATCGGCTTATGCCGCATCCCAGCCCCAGGTCCATCTGGGCATGAAAAAGGGGCAGCGTTTTTTCACAAAGGACCTTCTGCACTCCCTGATGCTGGAATCCCATAATGATTCGGCGGCTGCCATTGCCGAGGCCGCCGCCGGGAGCGTGGAGGCGTTTGCACGGCAGATGAATGAAAAGGCCGAGGCCATCGGCTGTGAGCATACCTGGTTTATCACGCCCAATGGGCTGGATGGAAAGGAAAAGGATGCGGAGGGGAAGGAGCGGATTCACTCCACCACGGCGGAGGACCTGGCGCGGATTCTGCGGTACTGCGTGCTGAAATCACCGAAGGCGGCGGAATTTTTAACCATCACCCAGACTATGGATTACTGCTTTCGGGATGCCGATGGGAAGGGCAGCTACAACTGCCATAACCACAACGCCCTGTTTTCCATGATGGACGGGGTGATGTCGGGCAAAACCGGATTTACCGGCGGAGCCGGCTACTGCTACACCGGGGCGGTGGAGGATGAGGGAAGGATTTTTATCATCGCGCTCCTGGGCTGCGGATGGCCGCCCCATAAAACCTACAAATGGTCCGATGCCAGAGCCCTGATTTCCTATGGAAGAGAGCATTATCAGTACCGGAACCTATACCGGGATGTAAGCCTTTCGGCGGTTCCGGTAAAGAACGGGGTGTCCGGTTCTGGCGATTACCGGTCCTGCACCGTCCGTCTGACGGTACAGAAGAAGGAGTTGCCCGTCCTGGCAAGCCGGGAGGACCGGGTTCAGATTGTGAAAAATATTCCAGAGTTTCTGGAGGCGCCGGTGGAGGCCGGAAGCCGGGTGGGAACCATCGATTACTATCTGAATCAGGAGCAGATGGCCTCCTGCCCGGTGCTGGCTGCGGAGAGCATTGTCCGTTTTACCTGGTCCTGGTGTCTGGAGCAGATATCGGAAGCCTTCTTTTTGCGTGCAAAATCGTGAAAATGACTTGATATTTTTTCCAAAGCGGTATAGAATTAAAATTGCAGAAATTTTTGGTTTACCGGGCTTTTTGTTTGTTAATAAATAAACAAAAAGCCTGTCAAAATATTAAAAAATGGAGGACTGCGAAATGAGTAATTCAGCACAAACTTCAGCAAGTAAAAGAATTGAAGCTTTACTTGATGAAAACAGTTTTGTAGAAGTCGGCGGATTTATCTCTGCAAGAGCAACAGACTTTAACATGACTGAACAGGAAACACCGGCCGACGGTGTTGTGACCGGATACGGCACCATCGACGGCAACCTTGTGTATGTGTACAGCCAGGACGCTGCCGTATTAGGCGGTTCCGTAGGTGAGATGCATGCAAAGAAGATTTCGAATATCTATGCCATGGCGATGAAGATGGGAGCACCTGTTGTCGGCCTGGTTGACTGTGCAGGCTTACGTCTTCAGGAAGCAACCGATGCATTAAACGGATTTGGTGAGATGTATCTCAGCCAGACCATGGCATCCGGCGTGATTCCTCAGATTACGGCTGTTTTCGGTACCTGCGGCGGCGGCATGGCTGTGTCTGCAGCGATTACTGATTTTACTTTTATGGAGGAGAAGAAGGCAAAGTTATTTGTAAATTCTCCGAACGCATTAGACGGCAACTACACCGCAAAATGCGACACCGCATCTGCAGCATTCCAGAGTGAGAAGGCAGGTCTGGTTGACTATGTGGGAGACGAGGCATCCATCATGGAGCAGATTCGTACTCTTATCACCATTCTTCCGGCAAATAATGAGGATGATATGTCCTATGATGAGTGCCAGGATGATTTAAACCGTGTATGTGCAGACCTGGAAGGCTGTGCGGGAGACACGGCGCTGGCGCTGACCATGATTTCCGATGACAACTTCTTTATGGAGTTTAAGAAGGCATTCGCACCGGAGATGGTAACCGGCTTTATCCGCTTAAACGGGACTACCGTAGGCTGCGTGGCAAACCGCACCGAGGCTTACGAGGATGGCGAGAAGGCCGCTTCCTACGATGCGGTTCTGACCACCAAGGGCTGTGAGAAGGCAGCCGGCTTCATCGCTTTCTGCGATGCATTTAATATCCCGGTACTGACTCTGGTGAATGTAAAGGGCTACAAGGCAGACCTCTGCTCCGAGAAGACCATCGCCAAGGCGGCAGGCCGATTAACCTACGCTTACGCCAATGCGACGGTTCCGAAGGTAACCGTAGTTGCAGGACAGGCTTACGGCACCGCAGGTTTATCGATGGGAAGCAAGTCCCTGGGTACGGACATCGTTTACGCCTGGCCGAACGCTTCCGTAGGCATGATGGATGCGAACGCAGCCGCTAAGATCATGTACGCAAAAGAGATTGAACGTGCAGATAATGCAGCCGCTCTGATTGCAGAGAAGGCCGCTGAGTACAGCAAGAAGCAGTCCAGCGCTCTGGCAGCCGCAAAGAGAGGTTATGTGGATGACATCATCGAAGCTGCTGATACCAGAAAGCGCGTGATTGCAGCATTTGAGATGCTCTTCACAAAGAGAGAGGACCGTCCGGCAAAGAAACACGGTACTGTATAAGAATAATGAGGTGACGCAGAATGAATATGAAAAGAAAGCTAATCGCCGTCATTGCCATGGTGCTGTGCGTAGGTTCCCTTGCAGGCTGCGCGAAGCAGGAGACTGCTGCAGCAGATATGGACCCGAACATGGAGGCCATGATTGTGAACGGCTCCGGCGCACTTGTACAGGAATTGACCGGCTATGATGAGGCGACAATCAACACCCTGATCGAGCAGTACGAGGACATGGATAACTCCGCCATGGCAGGCAGCATGGAATCCTGGCTGACCACCAAGGAAGAGGTCGGCGCGTTTGTTCAGGTTGACAACACATCGGTAACATTTAAAGACAAGCAGTATGTGGCGACTGTTGAGGCAACTTTTGAGAAGCGGCCTGCAGCTGTTACCATCTATGTGGATAAGAAGGGCACCCCGGTGAGTATGGAATTTGCGCCATATTATTCCCTGGGAGAGAACATGTCCAGAGCAGCAGTTCATACCTTGATCGGTATGGGAACGGTATTTATCGTGCTGATTTTCATCAGTCTGATTATCGGCTGCTTCAAGTATATTAATGAGTGGGAGAAGAAGGCAGGTGCAAAGAGCGCACCGGCGGCTCCTGCACCTGCTCCGGCACCGGCTGTGGCAGCACCTGTGGAAGAAGAGGAGCTGGTGGATGACCTGGAGCTGGTGGCAGTTATCACAGCAGCAATTGCAGCATCGATGAATACTTCAACCGATGGCCTGGTAGTGCGTTCCATCAAGCGCAAGTCAGGTGCAAAGTGGAAAAGAGCTTAAGGAAGAAATAAAGCTGAATCAATTTAGGAGGATGAACAACATGAAAAATTATACAATTACCGTGAATGGCAACGTTTATGAAGTAACCGTAGAAGAGGGCTTTACCGGCGCTGCTCCGGCCGCTCCAGCTCCGGCTGCAGCACCGAAGGCTGCTCCGAAGGCCGCTCCGGCAGCACCAAAGGCAGCTGCTCCGGCCGGCGCAGCAGGCTCCGTAACCGTAGCCGCTCCAATGCCGGGAAAAATCTTAGCAGTTAAGGCATCCGTAGGCCAGGCAGTAAAGCAGGGCGATGTAATCCTGGTTCTGGAAGCCATGAAGATGGAAAATGACATCGTAGCACCTCAGGATGGAACCATTGCAAGCATCAACGCAGCAGCAGGCGATTCTGTTGAGGCCGGTGCAACCATCGCTACTTTAAACTAGAATGAGACGATGCATAATCATGTGCATTCCAGACGGAGGGATTAAATATGGATTTTGGCAGTACATTTAATAACCTTCTTCATCAGATGGCATTCTTTAACTTAACCTGGGGCAATTTCGTCATGATTGCGGTGGCATTCGTCTTCTTATATCTGGCGATCAAGAAAGGTTTCGAGCCTTTGCTTTTAGTACCGATTGCATTCGGTATGCTTCTGGTTAATATTTATCCGGAAATTATGGCATCTCCTGAAGAAACTTCTAACGGCGTAGGCGGTCTTCTTCACTACTTTTTCGTTCTGGACGAGTGGAGTATCCTGCCGTCCCTGATTTTCATGGGTGTAGGCGCGATGACGGACTTTGGTCCGCTGATTGCAAACCCGAAGAGCTTCCTCCTTGGCGCGGCAGCTCAGTTCGGTATCTACAGCGCATATTTCTTCGCAATTTTAATGGGATTCAACGGCAAGGCAGCAGCCGCAATCTCCATCATCGGCGGCGCGGACGGCCCGACCTCCATCTTCCTGGCAGGTAAGTTAGGACAGTCCGGCCTGATGGGTCCGATCGCGGTTGCCGCTTATTCCTATATGGCGCTGGTTCCGATCATCCAGCCTCCGATCATGAAGGCACTGACCACCGAGGAAGAGCGTAAGATCAAGATGGAGCAGTTACGTCCGGTTTCCAAGCTGGAGAAAATCCTGTTCCCGATCATCGTTACCACCATTGTGTGTCTGATCCTGCCTTCCACCGCTCCGTTAGTCGGCATGCTGATGTTAGGCAACCTGTTCCGTGAGTCCGGCGTGGTAAAGCAGTTAACCGAGACCGCTTCCAATGCGCTGATGTATATCGTAGTTATCCTGTTAGGTACCTCCGTAGGCGCAACCACCAGCGCAGAGGCTTTCTTAAACGTAACTACCATCAAGATTGTAGTTCTGGGGCTGATCGCGTTTGCAATCGGTACTGCAGCCGGCGTTCTGTTTGGCAAGCTGATGTGTAAGGTTACCCATGGAAAGGTAAACCCACTGATTGGTTCCGCCGGTGTATCCGCAGTTCCGATGGCAGCCCGTGTATCCCAGAAGGTAGGAGCTGAGGCAGACCCGACCAACTTCCTGCTGATGCATGCCATGGGACCAAACGTAGCCGGCGTTATCGGTACCGCTGTAGCAGCCGGTGCTTTCATGGCGATTTTCGGTGTATAAAATTTTTAAAAAATGAATATTTCAGGAGGAATTAACAATGGCAGAAATAGAGAAGAAGCCGGTAAAGATTGTGGAAACCGTCCTTCGTGACGCGCATCAGTCCTTACTTGCAACCAGAATGTCTACTGAGCAGATGATGCCCATCGTTGAGAAGATGGACCAGGTCGGCTACTATGCAGTAGAGTGCTGGGGCGGAGCAACCTTTGACTCATGCTTACGTTTCTTAAAGGAAGATCCATGGGAGAGACTGAGAAAGTTAAGAGATGGATTTAAGAACACCAAGCTGCAGATGCTGTTCCGTGGACAGAACATCTTAGGCTACAACCATTATGCAGACGATGTGGTAGAGTACTTCGTACAGAAGTCCATCGCAAACGGTATCGATATCATCCGTATTTTCGACTGCTTAAATGATATCCGCAACCTGGAAACCGCAGTAAAGGCAACCAGAAAAGAAAAGGGACATGCTCAGATCGCTCTGTGCTACACCTTAGGTGATGCCTATACTCTGGATTACTGGAGAGATATCGCGAAGAGAATCGAGGACATGGGCGCTGATTCCTTATGTATCAAGGATATGGCCGGTCTTCTGACTCCTTACGCGGCAGACGAGCTGGTTCATGCTTTAAAGGAAGGAACCACCCTTCCGATCGACCTGCACACCCACTACACCTCCGGCGTGGCTTCCATGACCTACTTAAAGGCAGTGGAAGCAGGCTGTGACATCATCGACTGTGCAATGTCCCCATTGGCATTAGGTACCAGCCAGCCGGCTACCGAGGTTATGGTAGAGACCTTCCGCGGCACTCCATATGATACCGGCTATGACTTAAAGCTTCTGGCTGAAATCGCAGAGTACTTCCGTCCAATCCGTGAGGAAGCGCTGGCAAGCGGCCTGCTGAATCCGAAGGTATTAGGCGTAAACATCAAGACCCTGCAGTATCAGGTTCCTGGCGGTATGTTATCCAACTTGGTAAGCCAGTTAAAGGAAGCTGGTCAGGAAGATAAGTATATGGACGTATTAGAGGAGATTCCGAGAGTTCGTAAGGACTTCGGTGAGCCGCCGTTAGTTACCCCGTCCTCCCAGATCGTGGGTACCCAGGCTGTTATGAACGTAATCTCCGGCGAGCGCTACAAGTTGGTTCCGAAGGAATCCAAGAAGATCATGATGGGCGAGTTCGGCCAGACCGTAAAGCCTTTCAATGCAGAAGTGCAGAAGAAGATCATCGGCGATGCAACCCCGATTACCTGCAGACCTGCAGACCTGCTTGAGCCGCAGTTACCGAAGTTCGAGAAGGAATGCGCACAGTGGAAGCAGCAGGATGAGGATGTATTATCCTACGCCCTGTTCCCAGCTGTAGCAAAGGACTTCTTCCAGTACCGCGAGGCACAGCAGACCAAGGTTGACCAGACGGCAGCGGATAAGGACAGCAAGGCTTATCCGGTATAAGGAAGATATGCGGAATTAAATAGGAATGGAAATCCCCGGCAGGAAGATTGTGAATCCCTGCCGGGGATTTTTTGCGAAAACCTTACAATTTGTGCATTCCCTGTGAACTTTCTCCAATTTTGTTGACGCACGGTAATTTTGTCATTATAATAAATACGATGCATAATTTTAGCATTTTTTATTTTGCAGGTTCATCGATAAACTTGCGATTGCGTTCGGGAACACAGCCGTGTTCCTGCTGAAAGAGGAAGAGTTACATACAGGAGCGTATGATGAAAAAATATTGGAAAAAAGGCCTGGTATTAGGCTTAAGTTTTTTGCTGGCATTTGAGACGCCGTTTCATTTTCCGGCGGCGGTGAGTACCAGCTATGGCGCGGAGCGGCCGGCATCGGTGAAGGCGACCACGCTGAATGTGAGAAGCGGCCCCGGAACAGGGAATTCCATCGTAGCCAAGCTTTCTTACGGGGCGGCAGTTACGGTGCTTGGGGAGACTGCGGGAAGTGACGGCGCACTCTGGTATCAGATCCGCTTTACGGGCAATGGCGGCACTGCCGCGACCGGATATGCGTCCGGCCGTTATATCCAGTTTCCCACCCAGTACAGCAGCGATGGGAATTTTGAGGCATATTTAAACAGCCAGGGCTTTCCGGAATCCTATCGTCCGGCTCTGCGGGAACTGCATGCCAGGTATCCCCAGTGGGTATTTACGGCCATGGATACCGGCCTGGACTGGAATGAAGTGATTCAGAATGAGAGTCTGGTAGGAAGGAACCTGGTGAGCAGCAGCAGTATTTCCTCCTGGAAATCCATCGCAGCCGGTGCTTACGACTGGGGCAGTTCCACCTGGCCGGGCTTTGACGGAAGTACCTGGGTGGCGGCCAGTGAGGATATCATTCGGTACTATATGGACCCCAGAAATTTTTTAAATGAAACCTATATTTTCCAGTTTCTTCTCCAGAGCTATGACGGCGCGATACATACGAGAGAGGGTCTGGCTGCATTGGTGAAGGGAACCTTCCTGGAGGGGAATGCGGTGGTCAGTTCATCCTATGCGGGCGCCGGGGCGACGGAGAACGGAAATGGAACCGGCGGAGAAGGGGCTGGCCCCGGAGGTTCTGGTAATCCTGGAAATTCCGGATCAAATGGAAATTCTGGAACTGGAGGCCCCGGAACCTCGAACGGCTCCGGTACAATCGTGGTTCCGGACAGTGGAAATTCCGGCTCGTCAGGAAATAATGGTTCCCAGGGAAATGCCGGTTCCGGCGTATGGGTCGGAATCGCACCGGGGCAGTCGGCAGGAAACGGCGGCAGCGGGACCAATGCCGGTGCAGGAACGATGCAGGGCGGCGGAAACGGCAGCGGGAATACCGGAACGGCACCGGGCGGCAGCGGCGGTGTGAGCACCGGAACCGCGCCTGGAGGAAGCGGCAGCGGAAGTGCCGGAGCGCCCCAGGGCGGAAACAGCAGTACATCCCAGGAAAACGGCGATGTGTCGGTTGGCGTTGCCCCCGGCACGAATATCAGCCGGGCGGTTCCGGGCGGATCGTCTGTGCTGACAAGGAGCCTTCATCCGACCGATACGGTAGCGGCAACCATCATCCGGGTTGGTCCGGGACAGGAGAATGGAAATTCTGATTCGAATTCCGCTTCGCCTGGCGGCAGCGGAACAGCCGGCGGCCGGACGGCTCCGTATGTGGATATCCTGATGCAGGCCGGAGCAGAGTCCGGTGTCAGCCCTTATGTGCTGGCTGCCATGATTCTGCAGGAGCAGGGTACAGAGGGAAAGAGCGCATCCATCTCCGGCGCCAGCGGCTACTATAATTTCTATAATTTTGAGGCTTACGCCAGCAATGGCATGTCTCCGGTGGAGCGCGGTCTGTGGTACGCATCCCAGTCCGGCGGTTATCAGCGTCCGTGGAACAGCATCGATAAGTCGATTATCGGCGGCGCCTGCCAGTATGGACAGAATTATGTGAAGGCCGGACAGAATACGTTCTATTTAAAGAAGTTTAATGTACAGGGAAGTAATCTGTATAAGCATCAATATATGACCAACATTCAGGGCGGCGCAGGAGAGGGAGCCAAGATGGCAGAGGCTTACTCTGAGAATATGCGGCAGACGGCACTGCATTTCGTGATTCCGATCTTCCGGAACATGCCGGCAGAGGCCTGCGGCAGACCGACTCTGGACGGCAGTCCGAACAATAAGCTTTCCGGCATCGGCGTGGATGGATTTACTCTGGTTCCGGCCTTTAACTGGGACACCAATCTGTATGATGTTTCGGTGAACCGCTCCGTGACCAGCGTGATGCTGCGTGCGGCGGCTCTGGATTCCACCGCTCAGATCAGCGGAATCGGAACCGTGAACTTAAACGGCGGTGTGACCGAGGCGAAGATTCTGGTAACGGCTCAGAACGGCACCGTAAGAGAGTATACCGTCCGGATTACCCAGAGTGAGAACGGACCGTTAAGCAACGGCTCCGTCGGCATGACCGGCTCTGCCGGACAGAATGGTTCCGCAGGCGGTTCCTACGGGCCGGGCGGAAATGATGGCGGCAGCTCTGCCGGACAGAATAACGGAAGCGGTTCCGACTCCTATGGGCCGGGATATGGCAGCGGACCGGGCAGCACCGGGAATAACGGCGGCGCAGACGGCACCGGCCAGACTTCCGGAAACAGCGGACCGGGCGGAAGCAACGTCACTATCGTTCAGTAGGCGCAGGACGGTTTATTATGAATGAGACTGGAGAGAATGGATTATGAATAAAAAGATGAAGCAGATGCTGGCAGGAATCCTGCTGGTATGTATGCTGGCAGTTATGGCGCCGGCTCAGATGCTGGTTGCCATGGCGGCCAGCGGGAAGATAACATTTTCCGACCCGTCAGGCGCGGTTGGACAGGAAGTCAGCGTGAACATGAAAATCAGTTCGGCGGACGGCTCCTTAAGCAGCGCGGATGTGATGCTGGCTTATGACGCCTCTTCTCTGGAGTTTGTAAGCGGGAACAGCGTGGAGGGCGGAGCCGGAAGTCTGAGAGCGCACGGCGGCCCGGACGCAGGAGATCTGACCTATATCGTATTTGCCATGAAATTCAAGGCTTTAAAGCCGGGAACCAGCCAGGTAACCATCGCCTCCCAGGAGGTATACGATAATAACGCCCAGATGGTGGATATCAGCCATCTGGGAAATGCCACCGTAACCATCACCGGAGAGGGAAATGCAGCGCCTGCACCGGCAGATGGACTTCTGACTGCCTTAAGCGTTGCGCCGGGAACCCTGACGCCGGAGTTCTCTCCGGCAGTGGACAGCTATTCCTTAAATGTAGGAATGGATGTGGAGAAGGTGGATGTCCAGGCCCAGCCTGCAGAGGGAGCGACCGTGACGGTAGAGGGCAGCGAGGGCCTTCAGATGGGTGAGAATACCATCACCATCAAGGTAACGGCAGCAGACGGTGTGACCGTAAAGAATTACACCATCTCCGTCACCAAGAGTGAGACCGGCGAGAGTCCGGCAGCTGAGCCGGAGGTAATCGAAGGCGTGAGCCTGGAGGCTGCGGCCAAGGCTATCACGATTCTGGCTCCTGCAGCTGAGCTGACTATTCCGGAAGGCTTTACGGAGACGGCAATCAACATCGACGGCCACAAGGTAACCGGATGGATTCCGGAGACGGAGACCGAACCGCAGTACTGCATATTCTATGCGGCGAATGCGGCAGGCGAGAAGAATTTCTATCGCTATGATTTGACGGAAAAGACCATCCAGCGCTACTTCCAGACGACGGAAGGGGCCGGAGTGACCAAGGAAGATTATGTGAAGGTGGCAGAGGACTATAATAATCTGCTGAAGGATTACAAGATTCGTTTGTATATTATCATCGCACTGGCAGCCGTATCCGTGGTTCTTCTGATTCTGGTATTCGTGCTGCTGGCATCGAAAAATTCCGGCGGCCGTCCAGGCGGACGCAGACCGGAACGGGAGCGCGTGAAGGAGGAAGAGGACCAGGAGCCGAAGCGGCGTGTCATGACCAGGGAAGAGCGTTACATGCTGGGAGAAGAGGACGAAGAGGAGGCAAAGCAGGAGGCTGCGGCAAAGGAACGCGCAGAAAAACCGGCAGAGCCTTCCGAAAAGGCAGCTGTTCCGAAGCCGCAGAAGGAGCGGAAGCAGGAGCAGCAGAAAGAACCGCGGGAAGAAGAATCCGGTGATTTTGAAGAGATACCCGATGAGGAGCCGGACGACTTCGACCAGCTTCTTCCGGACGAGGAAGAAGCGCCGATGGAGCAGGAGACATCGCAAATGACACATCCGGTGAAGGAAAAAGAAGCGGATTCGGATGATGATTTTGAATTTATCGAGATTGATTAATTGGAAATAACCGCAAAAAAGACAGGGAAGCAGACGGCGTGTGCCGGAAGCTTCCCTGTTTTTTTGCGGTGTACGACAGGCCGTGTAAAGTTGGCAGCTCCGGCCTTAGCTGTCCTTAGCGGTTCCGGAAAGCTGAAACGATTCCATCCAGAAATTGACCTGCCAGATATAGGCAAGGAGCTGCGGGCCGGCCATGAGCTGGCCGTACCAGGGCGCTCCGTAATCGGAGGGGGAATTTAAGAAGGCTTCCACCTTCTGTTTATCCAGATAGTCCCGGATGGGGGCATGGGAGTCTGTCAGAAGCTCCCGGATGCGGTCGGAGAGGATGGCTTCATAGGCTTTGTCGTAGGTTTTCGGATAGGGGGATTTGCGCCGGCACCGGATTGCATCGGGAAGCAGGCCTTTTGCAGCCTGGCGCAGAAGATTTTTCGGGATATTTCCGGAGGCTTTCTGCTCCCAGGGTACATTCCAGAGGTATTCGATGATGCGGTAGTCGGCAAATGGCACGCGTGCCGTCAGGCCGGAGCGCATGGCGGCCCGGTCCATCCGGTTTAACAGCGTCTGCATGAACCAGGTCAGGTTCAGCCATGCCATCTCCCGGCGCTGCTGCAAGAGCGGGCCTTCACCGGGAAGGAGAGGCGTCCGGGACACCGCTTCCTCATAAACCTTCTGTGAAAATTCCTCCATCTGAAGCTCCTGGATGAAGTCCTCCTTCAGAAGCGCTTTTCTGGGGGATAAGTCCATGGACCAGGGGAAGGCGCGGCAGGACAGGCAGTCCTTCTTAAAAAACCAGGGATAGCCCCCGAAGATTTCATCGGCGCACTCGCCGGTCAGGGCAGTACGGAAGCCGCACCCGCCGGCGGAACGGTCGGAGAAACTGTCGGAGCTGCCAAAACGATCCTCCGGTTTTGTCCGGCTGACCATGGAGCAGAAATGCAGCAGGGAGGCGTCCACATCTGCCATGGCGGGCAGGTCATGGGCCAGAACCGAATCCGAAAGGCAGTCGGCCAGAGTCTGGCTGCTGCATTGGAATACATGGTGACGGCTGCCCAGGAAGGAAACCATCTGGTCTGCGTAGGGACCGTCCAGGGAGGGCTGGAACGGGTTTGCGGTGAAGCTCTGCTCATTTCCGGCAAATTCAAAGGAAATGGTGTGGAGCGGCTTTCCCTTCTTTTTCTGTTCCCCGGCGCAGACGGCGGACACCAGGCTGCTGTCCAGACCGCCGGAGAGAAGGGAGCAGAGGGGCGCGTCGGAAGCGCTCTGGCGTCTGATGGCATCCTGGACCAGAAATGCGGTTTTCTCAATGGTATCCTCCGGGCTGTCCGCATGGGGGAGACTTTCCAGAGTCCAGTAGCCCATATCCTGGCAGCCGTCCGCCGAATAAAGAAGCATGTGTCCGGGAAGCAGCTCGCGGATATGGCGGAAGACGCCGGAGCCGGGAATCCGGGCCGGGCCGAGAACGAAGATTTCCTGCAGGCTCTGCCGGGTAAGCTCCGGTTTGATTTCCGGGTGGGCGAAAATCCCTTTTATTTCAGAAGCAAAGACCAGCTCTCGGCAGTCGGGAAGGACGGCGCTTTTCGGTTCCGGCGAGACGGTCCCGCCGGGAGAATGAAAGGTGTAGAATAAGGGCTTTGCGCCAATCCGGTCCCGGCAAAGAAGAAGCCGCCCGGCGGCCTGGTCCAGGATGGCGAAGGCGAACACGCCGTTTAGCTGCCGGACAAAATCCGGACCGTATTCCAGATAGCCGGTGAGGATGATTTCGGCATCGCTTTCCGTCTCAAAGGAGCAGCCGATGGAGCGAAGCTCTGCCAGCAGTTCCTCTGCGTTATACAGCTCTCCGTCCAGTGTAATGGCGGCTGGGGCCTCCTGTCGTCCTTTTACGATGGGCGGGCCCCCGGCATTGCGCCGGATGACGGCCCGGCAGGTCTGGGCCAGGCCGCCCTGCGGGGTCTCCCAGATTCCGCTTCCGTCCGGTCCGCGGTGATGCAGCGAATGAACCATCCGCTCCAGGATCCTCTGGGCGTCCGGCTCGGCATATGGCTGATAAATGCCTGCGATTCCACTCATAAAACCTCCTGTATCCCATGAATATTTGCTGCGAAAACTTCTTATGCAGCCATGGATTCCATATTAAGATATGAGCGGCAGGCTGTCTGGTTTCGGCCGGTTCCGGATTTTTTTGCAGGGTTGCATTTTGCAGTCAGATAAAATATACTGGGAATATAAGGGGGGATTGGAATGCGGATTGCAGCCATTCATATTCGAAATTTTAAATCCATCCGGGATATGGAGATTCGGGAGATTGACAATGCTCTGATTCTGGTGGGAAAGAATAATACAGGAAAAACCTCGGTGCTGGATGCCATCCGGGCTGCCTTCGGCATCTATCCGGTATCGGAGTCTGATTTTAATGAGAAGAAGCAGAACATTGAGATTGATATGGAGCTGGAGCTGACGGAGGCGGATCTGCACCTGCTCCACAAGCGGGGAAGGGTGAGCGTGTACAAACGCTATGAAATCTGGGAACGGGATTTTTATGCCAAGCTTCCGTCCTTTCAGGATGGCCGTCTTTCCTTTACCTGCAGCATAAACTGGAAGGGCTCCGTGCGCTACGGCGACGGGTACAAGAAGGATAACCGGAAGATTCCGGAGGTGTTTCCCAGAATCTATCATATCGACACGGACCGGCAGCTTTCCCGCTTCCAGGAGGACCTTCTGATGTTCCGGGAGAATGTCCAGCTCGAACAGCTTCGGGCCAACTGCTGTATGTTCAGTCCGGCGAAGCGCTGCAGCCAGTGCTTCCGCTGCATCGGGCTGATTAACCAGAAAAAGCCGGAGGAGCTGAATATCTTTGAGACGGCAAGACTTCTGGAATATAAGATGTACCAGCTGAACCTGCGGGAGTTTGAAGAAAAGGTGAACCGGAATTACCGGAAGAACGGGGGCCATGAAACCCTGCATTTTACCTTGAACTGCAACAGCCGGGAGATGTTCCAGGTGACGGTGGAAACCTTTCAGGAGGAGCAGGGGAAGGTGTGCCCCATTGAATATTTAAGCAATGGCATGCGCAGTCTCTACATGCTGTCCATGCTGGAAACCTACACCGATGACGAGACGCAGATTCCCAGCATCATTCTGGTGGAGGACCCGGAGATTTTCCTGCATCCCCATCTTCAGAAGATTTCCAGCGAGGTTTTGTATCATCTGTCGAAGAAGAACCAGGTGATTTTTACCACCCATTCTCCCAATCTGCTGTCGAACTTCACCAGCAGGCAGATCTGCCAGATCGTGCTGGACTCGGAGTATTATTCGGTGGCGAATGAGAATGCGGATATCGATGTGATTCTGGATGCGTTAGGCTACGGGGCCAATGATTTCCTGAACAGCAGCTTCGTGTTCATCGTGGAGGGAAAGCAGGATAAAAGCCGGCTTCCTCTGCTTCTGGAAAAATACTACTCGGAGATTTACGACGAGGAGGGCCGCCTGCAGCGGATTTCCATTATTACCACCAATAGCTGCACCAACATCAAAACCTATGCCAATTTAAAATATATGAATCAGGTGTACCTGCGGGACCAGTTCCTGATGATCCGGGACGGGGACGGGCTGGACCCGGAGGAGCTGGCCGGCCAGCTCTGCCGGTATTACGAGGCCAGAAATGAGGAGGACATCGACCGGCTTCCGCGGGTAACCAGGCGGAACGTGCTGATTTTAAAATATTATTCCTTTGAAAACTATTTTTTCAATCCCAGGATTATGGCGGAGCTGGGGGTGGTGGAAAGCGAAGAGGCATTCTACCGGACCTTTCTTTTGAAATGGAAGGAGTACCTGTTCCGGATAAAAAGCGGAAGAAAGCTGGTTCAGGCAATCGGAAGAAACCTGGAGACAGTGGAGGATGTCCGGACCCATATGGAGGAAATCCGGATTCATCTTCGGGGGCATAATCTGTATGACATCTTCTACGGGCCCTTTAAGAAGGAGGAGAACGAGCTACTGCGCCGCTATATCGAGCTGGCGCCGAGAGAGGATTTTCAGGATATCCTGGATGCGGTGGACCGTTTTCCTTATTTTGACAGCAGGAAAACGGAAACTTCTGCCACTTGACTTTCCAGGCTACATGTTATACAATTCATATAACAAACGTACAGGCGAAAAACGAAGGATGGTGAACCGATTATGGTATTTGAGATTGATTTTAACAGCAACGAAGCCTTTTATATCCAGCTCTGCAACCAGATTATCCTGGGGATTGCCACGGATGCCTTCAGCGAGGGGGACCCTCTGCCGTCTGTGCGTGCGCTGGCAGAGCAGATTGGCATCAATATGCATACGGTGAATAAGGCCTATTCCCTGCTGCGGCAGGAGGGCTTTGTGCGGGTGGACCGGCGCAGAGGCGCCGTGATTTCCCTGGACGCGGATAAGCTGCAGGCGGTAAAGGAGATGCGCCGGGAGCTGAGCGTGTCCCTGGCAAGGGGAATCTGCCACGGCATTTCCAGGGAGGAGGCCCATCAGATGGTGGACGAGATTTATAATTTGTTTCTTTCGAAAAATGATTCTCTGGAACAGGAATGAACCGGCAGTAAGGAGGATATCCATGTTATGTGAAAAGTGTAAAATCAGGGAAGCCAATATTAAATATACCGAAGTGATCAACGGCGTGAAGACGGAGCATAATCTGTGCGCCCAGTGCGCGAAGGAGATGGATTTCGGCCCGTATTCGGCCATATTTGACGGGGATTTCCCCTTGGGAAAGCTTCTCTCCAGCCTGCTGGGCGTGGAGGAGGAGAGCCAGAAGGAGGATAAGCTGCATCAGATTGTATGCCCCTCCTGCGGCACCAGCTATCAGGAATTTGTGTCAGGCAGCCGGTTCGGCTGTCAGGACTGCTACAGCGTGTTTGACCTGCTGATCGGCGACAACATCAAGAAGCTTCAGGGAAGCGACTGCCATACCGGAAAGCATCCCAAGTATCTGCACCGGGAGCAGGGAGAGCTTATGAACGGCCCGGCTTCGGAGGGCGGCAGTGAGGAAGCATCCCGTCCGCAGATGGGCGGCGGTCTGACCAGAAGGGAGACCATCGAGCTTTTGAAGGCGCGGCTCCAGGAGGCGGTATTAAAGGAAGAGTATGAGGCCGCCGCCTTGTACCGGGACCAGATTAAGGCATTGGAAAAAGAGGAGGAGCAGGAGCATGCTTAAGTGGTTTGAACAGGTGTCGGAGGGCCAGCCCAACATCGTAAGCAGTCGGGTCCGCCTGGTGCGGAACTGGGAGCAGTACCATTTTCCAAAGGCTCTTTCTGCCAGGGAGAGCGAGGAGCTGGTAAAGCGGCTGGAGTACGGCCTGAAGGATTTAAAGGAACTGGATGGGAACGGGTATGAATATGTATACCTGGAGGAGCTGGATGAGCTGAGCCGCCGGGCCTTAAGGGAGCGCCGGATCATCAATTCCAGCATCCTGGAAAAGAAGGAGACGGTGGGACTGATCGTGTCGGAGGATGAGAGCGTCAGTGTGGTTTTAAATGGGGATGACCATATCCGCATGCAGCTTCTTTCTCCGGGCCTTCATCTGAATGAGCTCTGGAAGAGGGCGGACCAGATGGATGATTATGTGAATGCCCGCTTTTCTTATGCATTCGATGAAAAATACGGTTATCTGACCTCATTTCCCACGAATGTGGGAACGGGAATGCGGGCGTCGGTGACCCTTCATCTGCCTTCCTTATCCATGGGCAAGAAATTCCAGAGCCTGATCGGAGATATGAGCCGGTTCGGCGTTACCCTGCGGGGAGTCTACGGGGAGGGCAATGAAAACTACGGAGCTCTTTACGAGGTTTCCAACCAGAAGACCCTGGGACTTTCGGAGCAGGAGATTATTGATGTGGTGGCCCGCGTGGCCAATCAGTTAAACCGGCAGGAGTGCCAGGTCCGGGAGCTGGCGCTTGAAAACCACCGCCTGGAGCGGGAGGATGAGGCTTACAAGTCCTACGGTGTGTTAAAATACGCCAGAAGACTGTCCAACAAGGATGCGATGATGTTTCTTTCCCAGCTGATGTCCGGCGCGGATGACGGGCTGATTCATTTTAAAGAGCCCTGCTCCATCTACCGGCTGATGCTGGGGATTCAGACGGCAAACCTTCAGAAGCTTTCCCGCAGGCCCCTGAATAAGGAGGAGCTGGATGTGGCGAGAGCCGGATATCTGCGGGTGGAGCTGCCGGAGATTGAGGAAGACGAGTACAGGAGGACCGAACATGATTGACAGATTTACAGCAAAAGCCCGCGAAGCGATTACCCTTGCGGTAAATGCCGCGGAAAGCCTGGGCCATAATTATGTGGGCACGGAGCATCTGCTGATTGGATTGCTGCAGGAGGGAAGCGGCGCGGCCGCCAAGGTCCTGATGGAGAACGGCGTGCAGGAGGAGAAGGTGCTGGAGCTGGTAAACCAGCTGATTTCCCCCAACAGCACGGTGGGAATGATGGAACAGAACGGCTATACCCCAAGCGCCAGAAGGGTGATGGACAACAGCTACCGGGAGGCGGTGCGCTTCCAGGCTCCGTTGATCGGCACGGAGCATCTGCTGATTGCCATGATAAAAGAGGGGGACTGCATGGCCTCCCGACTGTTGAATACGCTGGGAATCAGCATTCAGAAGCTGTATATTGACCTGCTGTCCGCCATGGGAGAGGATGCCCCGGCGGGAAGCCGGGAGGAGCTTCACAGCGGACGGGCGCCGAAGGGCAGGGCCAATACGCCTACCCTGGACAGCTACAGCCGGGACCTGACGGAGCTTGCCGCAGACGGAAAGCTGGACCCGGTCATCGGCCGGGAGCAGGAGATTCAGCGTGTGATCCAGATATTAAGCCGTCGGACGAAGAATAACCCCTGCCTGATTGGAGAACCCGGCGTGGGAAAGACGGCGGTGGTGGAAGGCCTGGCACAGATGATCGCATCGGGAAATGTGCCGGAAACCATCGCGCAGAAGCGGGTGGTCACCCTGGATCTGTCCGGCATGGTGGCCGGCTCCAAGTACCGGGGCGAGTTCGAGGAGCGGATCAAGAAGGTGCTTGCCGAGGTGATGGAGGACGGACAGGTTCTCCTGTTTATCGATGAGATCCATACCATCATCGGCGCGGGCGGCGCAGAGGGAGCCATCGATGCTTCCAATATCTTAAAGCCGTCTCTGGCCAGAGGAGAGCTTCAGCTCATCGGCGCAACGACGATTGAAGAGTACCGGAAGTACATCGAAAAGGACGCGGCGCTGGAGCGGCGGTTCCAGCCGGTGACGGTGGAGGAGCCGACGATGGAGGAGACCACCGCCATCTTAAAGGGACTCAGGGGCCGCTACGAGGACCATCATAAGGTGACCATTACCGACGATGCCCTGGAGGCTGCGGTAAAGCTGTCCGCCCGGTATATCAATGACCGTTTCCTTCCGGATAAGGCCATCGACCTGATTGACGAGGCATCCTCCAAGGTGCGTCTGACCAATTTTGTGGAGCCGGAGGAGATCAAGGCGCTGGAGCAGGAGATTGAGGCGCTGGAGAAGCAGAAGGAGGACGCGGTGAAGGCGGAGGCCTACGAGAAGGCCGGCGATATCAAGAAAAAGCAGGAAAAGAAGTGGGAAAAGATCCAGAAAATCCGTACCAGATGGGAAAAGGAAAAAACCAGCCGGAAGCTGGTCGTGGATGAGAATGAGATTGCGGAGGTCGTGGCCGGATGGACCCGGATTCCGGTGAAGAAGCTGGAGGAGGAAGAGTCGGAACGGTTAAGAAAGCTGGAATCCATCCTGCATGAGCGGGTGGTAGGCCAGGAGGAGGCGGTAGCGGCTGTCTCCAAGGCAATCCGCCGGGGCCGTGTGGGCTTAAAGGACCCGAAGCGCCCCATCGGCTCCTTCCTGTTCTTAGGCCCCACCGGCGTGGGAAAGACAGAGCTGTGCAAGGCTCTCGCAGAGGCCATGTTCGGCACGGAAACAGCATTGATCCGGGTCGATATGTCAGAGTACATGGAGAAGCACAGCGTATCCAAGATGATCGGCTCCCCGCCAGGCTATGTGGGCTACGAGGAGGGCGGACAGCTCAGCGAGAAGGTGCGCCGCAATCCTTATTCCGTCATCCTGTTTGATGAAATTGAGAAGGCCCACCCGGATGTATTTAACATCCTGCTCCAGGTGCTGGATGACGGCCACATTACGGACGCCCAGGGAAGGAAGATTGATTTTAAGAATACCATCCTGATTATGACATCCAACGCGGGAGCGGAGAATATCGTATCTCCGAAGCGTCTGGGCTTTGCCTCGGTGAATGATGAGAAGGCAAATTACACCTTTATGAAGGATAAGGTGCTGGAGGAGGTAAAGCGGATGTTCCGTCCGGAATTCTTAAACCGGATTGATGAGATCATCGTGTTCCATCAGCTGAATAAGGAGCATATGAAGAGCATCGCGGACATCATGCTGAAATCCATCTTAAAGCGGACCAGAGAGCAGATGGACATCCGTCTGGAGGTGTCTGAGCCGGCGAAGGAGCTTCTGATTGATAAGGGCTATGATGAGAAATACGGCGCAAGACCACTTCGGAGAACCATTCAGAACCTGCTGGAGGATAAGCTGGCAGAAGAGATTCTGGATGGAAAGGTGAAGAAGGGAGACTGCGTGCGGATTGGCGCTGCAGAGGGCAGCCTGACGTTTCTGGCGGTTCAGGAGCCGGACAAACAGGCGGATGAGGAAGGCAGTCTTTCCGGAAATGTGAAGGAAAAAGTGTAAGGAAAGGCGCAGGAAAAAGTTAAGGAAAAATACAGAGAATCCGGGAATGTTTTACTGGTCATTTGAAGGGATTTCGTGTATAATCAGCATATGGGAATCGCTGGGGATGCCCGGCGGTTCCGCGAAAGAAGAAGGCAAGCAGAAAAATACTAGGAGGGCAAACAGATGCCAGGAATCGAATCTTTAATCCAAACCGAACAGGATGGAACCATTAGTTTTGGAAATTATACATTAAATGAAAAGTCGAAGCTGCAGGATTTTGAGCACCAGGGAGACTTATATAAGGTGAAGACCTTCTATGAGATTACCAAGCTGGAGCGGAACGGCATGTTCGTATACGAATCGGTTCCGGGAACCGCAGTGGCTCACTTTTCCGAGACAGATGATGGGGTAATCTGCCAGGTGGAAGGCTTTAAGGCGTCTCAGGTTACGGTTCAGTTAGAGGCGGATACCGAATATAAGATTTTTGAGGACGGTCTTCTGACCGGCGAAATCCAGACCAACATGAGCGGCAAGCTTGGCGTGAATCTGGACCTGGAGGATGAAAAGCCGATTGAGTTAAAGATTGTAAAGGCTTAACTGCAGGTTTTATCGATTGACGCAGGTGGAAAGGAAGCATTATGGCAAAGGCAAAGGCGACCGCATTTTTCTGTAAGGAATGCGGCTATGAATCCAGCAAGTGGATGGGACAGTGCCCGGCCTGCCGACAATGGAATACGATGGTGGAGGAGCCGGTGTCGAAGACACTGCCTTCGGCGAAGGCTCCAAGCCGTGTGAAAGGGCAGGTGCAACCTGCCCTTTTGTCCGATATATCCCTTGACGAGCAGGACCGGATGAGCACCGGGTTCGGAGAACTGGACCGGGTGCTGGGAAGCGGCGTGGTGGCCGGTTCCCTGGTTTTAGTGGGAGGCGACCCCGGCATCGGAAAATCAACCCTGCTCCTGCAGGTCTGCCGGAATCTGGCGGCGTCGGGAAAGGGGGTTCTTTATATTTCCGGAGAGGAATCCTTAAAGCAGATTAAGCTGCGGGCGAACCGGATCGGTACGGTAAGCGGCGACCTGCGGTTCCTGTGTGAGACGAATCTGGGGGATATCCGGGAGGTGATTGAGGAGAGAAAGCCGGATGTGGTGGTCATTGACTCCATTCAGACCATGTTCATGGAGGAAATCACCTCGGCTCCCGGCAGCGTAAGCCAGGTAAGAGAATGCACCAATGTGCTGATGCAGATTGCGAAGGGACTGGGAATCGCCATATTCATCGTGGGACATGTGACCAAGGAGGGCGTAGTGGCCGGCCCCAGAGTGCTGGAGCATATGGTGGACACCGTTCTTTACTTTGAGGGGGAGCGGACGGCCTCCTACCGCATCTTAAGAGGCGTCAAGAACCGTTTCGGCTCTACCAATGAAATCGGCGTGTTCGAGATGCTGGAGGAGGGCTTAAGCGAGGTGGAAAATCCATCGGAGTTCCTCTTGAGCGGCAGACCGGAGGATGCCTCCGGGGCGGTGGTGGCCTGTCTGATGGAGGGAACCCGTTCCATCCTTCTGGAGGTTCAGGCCCTGGTGACGGAGACGAATTTCGGCATGGCCAGAAGGACGGCGGCCGGAGCGGATTTTAACCGGGTGAATCTTCTGATGGCGGTGCTGGAGAAGCGGTGCCGGTACGACCTGGGACGGTTCGACGCGTATGTGAATATCGCAGGCGGCATGAAGATGAACGAACCGGCCATGGACCTGGCGATTGTGCTGGCCATTATCTCCAGCTATAAGGATAAGCCGGTTGACCCGGCTACGGTGATATTCGGCGAGGTGGGACTGGCCGGCGAGGTCCGGGCGGTTTCCATGGCGGAGCAGAGGGTTTATGAGGCGAAGAAGCTGGGCTTTACCACCTGTGTGATTCCGAAGCTGTGCCTGGAGAAGATGAAGCCGGTGGAAGGAATCCGGGTGATCGGAGTGGCGAATGTGAGAGAGGCGATCGGGGCGGTGCTGTAGGAGAAAGCGGCTGAACGCTATGGCAGGCGGTTACGGCTGCAGGCTGGTTGGCTGACGGTTACGCCCGCGATGGAACCGGAAGCCTCCTTCCGCGCGTTTGCACTCTGGTTCCATCGCAGCGGTACATAAGATGCGTGAAAGAGCGGATTCCATATAAAACGAAAAAGACCTAAAAGCTTTTTGGCCTTCAGGTCTTATACTTAGCAGGGGAAGAGGGGCTCGAACCCCCATCTACGGTTTTGGAGACCGCTGCTCTACCATTGAACTATTCCCCTATTTGTCTGCGTCATCCTTAACGCTCCATTATAATAACATACATGTTTCGGTATGTCAACAGCTTTGAAGGAATTTTTGTAATTTTTTGATGATTATACACAACTTTGTGTGAAGTGACTAAAAAATACAAAATACGCAAAAAGAAAATATACATTTTTTTGGTAAAACCTTGAAAGTAGGCCATGATTTTGCTATAATCGAAAGAAATGATTTTCACGAACCAATTTATTAAGGGGGAATTTTTTATGGCAAAAAAAGGAAACATCATCGTAGGACAATCTGGAGGTCCAACATCTGTAATTAACTCCAGTCTGGCAGGCGTTTATAAGACCGCCAAAGAGAGAGGCTTCCATAAGGTTTACGGAATGCTTCACGGAATCCAGGGCTTTTTGGATGAACAGTATGTGGACCTGTCAACCCAGATTCATTCGGATATGGATATTGAGCTTTTAAAGCGGACGCCTTCTGCATTTTTAGGCTCCTGCCGCTACAAGCTTCCGGAGATTCATGAGAATCCGGAGATTTACGACAAGATTTTCCAGATCCTGGATAAATTAAACATCGAAGTATTTATCTATATCGGCGGAAATGATTCCATGGATACCATCAAGAAATTATCGGACTATGCCATCATCAAAGGCCATCGTCAGAAATTCCTGGGCGTACCAAAGACCATTGATAATGATTTGGCCCTTACGGATCACACCCCCGGATTCGGCAGTGCGGCGAAGTATATCGGTGCCTCTACCAAGGAAATTATCCGCGATGCATTAGGTCTCACCTACAAGAAGGCCATGATTACCGTTATCGAGGTGATGGGAAGAAACGCAGGCTGGCTCACCGGCGCTACGGCTCTGGCGAAGACCGAGGACTGCGACGGACCGGATCTGATCTATCTTCCGGAGGTAGCATTCGATGTAGATAAGTTCTTAAAGAAGGTTAAGGACCTGCTGAAAAAGAAGAGTTCGGTTGTGGTTGCGGTTTCTGAGGGAATCAAGCTGGCGGACGGCCGCTATGTGTGCGAGCTTTCCGGCGGCGCGGACTATGTGGACGCCTTCGGACATAAGCAGCTTCAGGGTACCGCCGCATATCTGGCCGGCTTTTTAAAGAATGAGATCGGCTGCAAGACCAGAAGCGTGGAGTTCTCCACCCTTCAGAGAAGCGCTTCCCATATGGCATCCAGAGTGGATATCAATGAAGCGTTCATGGTAGGCGGCGCGGCAGTGAAGGCGGCAGACGAAGGAGATACCGGAAAGATGGTAGTCATCGACCGTGTATCCGACGACCCGTACATGAGTGCAGCCGGCATCTACGATGTACATAAGATTGCAAACAATGAAAAACTGGTTCCGAGAAACTGGCTGAACAAGGAAGGAAACTATGTAACCGATGATTTCCTGGACTATGTAGAGCCGCTGATCCAGGGCGATTACCAGCCATTTATGGTAAATGGACTTCCACAGCATCTTGTCCTGAAGAAATAAAATTTTATGCGTTTTGCGAAAAAATAACAGAAACCGAGAAAACAGAAGAAGGTAAAATGATAGCAGAAACCGCTGTCATTTTACCTTTTTTTACAATGCGCGGGAAAAATGCACATAGGAAGAGAGGAAAAACGAATCGAAACCATACAAAACACACGAAAAAAGTGTAACCGATTTCACTTTTTTAAAAAATTGACTTTTGGATTCAATGATGATATAAATATGTCAGCACACAGAAAACCACATTTTTAATGAAAAAAAAGGAGTCTGATATTTTATGATGAATCAGAAAAGAATTATGCTGCCAACCGTCGCTGACGCGAAGGAATTTGTAGAGCGGGCATCCAAGTGTGACTTCGACATTGACGTATTTTATAACCGAGTAATTATTGACGCAAAATCAATCTTAGGCGTACTGAGCCTTGACTTAACCCGTATTCTGACTGTCTCCATGCATGGCGAAAACGCTGAGTTTGAAAGCTACCTGGATGAGCTGGCAGAAAAAATTCACACCGCTGCTTAAGGCATTTGCATTTGAGTATAGACATCGCAGAAAGAGGACGTCTCACGATACCGTTGGAATCGTGGGGCGTTTTCTTTTTGCGGAGGGGAGCGGAAAAGGTGTTATTTTTTGCCCAAAGGGGAAGTATGTGTGATATGATAAGCGGTATAAAGCAGGAAAAGAAATGGGGGAACAATCATGTTCAGTTATGAGGTGCTGCAGTCCTTTAATAATCTGGAGATGCTGGTTTACAGCTATATCATGGAACATAAAACGGAGATTCAGTATATGACGATCCGGGAGCTGGCGGATGCGGTTCATGTATCAACGTCCACCGTCATCCGGTTCTGCCGGAAGACCGGCTGCGACGGATATTCGGAATTCCGGGTGCAGTTTAAGATGTATTTAAAGCAGGAAAAAGAAAACCGGAGAAAGCTGGCAGGAGACGGGAATCTGGATGAAATCACTAACTTTTTCCGGACAGTCAGCTCGACCCGGTATGAGGAGCTTCTTGACCGGGCGGCGGAGATGATTCAGGGCGCGAAGCAGGTGATTTTTATCGGAATCGGCACATCGGGGATACTGGGCAAGTACGGCGCGCGGTATTTCTCGAATCTGGGCAAATACAGCCAGCACATCGAGGACCCGTATTACCCGATTGTCACGGATCTGGAGGATACGCTGGTCATCGCATTGTCTGAGTCGGGGGAGACACAGGAGGTAATCAAGCTGGCCGGACGTTTTATGAATCATGGGTGCCGTCTGCTGGTCATCACGAACGGAGCGTCCTGCACGCTGGGCAAGATGGCGGATTTGTGCCTGACCTATTATGTGCAGGAGGTGATCGTCCGGGAGGAGTACAGCGTTACCACCCAGGTTCCGGTGCTGTACATCCTGGAAACGCTGGGCAAGCGGAGCATCTTCTGAATGGATTGGACGAAACAGCCTGTTTTTTCCGTGTAACATTTACCTTTGCATCACATAAGTTCCCAAAGGCCTTAGGATACTTTCTTTTTTGGCAGAAGCCGTTATAATGGATATCAGAAAGCGACCGGAAGCTGGAACACGATGATGGATGAGAGGAGATTGAAGCATGGCGATTGATTACAAAAAAACAGCCGAAGAGCTGGTAAAGGAGCTTGGCGGAAATGAGAACATTTCCAATGTGACCCATTGTGCAACCAGACTTCGTTTTATTCTGAAGGATGAGGGAATTGTGGATTCCTCCAGAGTAACGAAGATTCCGGGCGTGATTACCACCGTTCAGGCGGGAGGACAGTACCAGGTGGTCATCGGAAATCATGTAAAGGATGCATATGAATTTGTGACGAAGCTGGTAACCATTGATGAGGCCGCCGCGGGGAAAAACAAGCAGAAGGTGGGCGTGGTCAGCAAAATCATTGATGTGATTTCTGCTATATTTGCACCGTTTCTGTATACGCTTGCAGCCTGCGGTATCCTTCAGGGTATCCTTGGCATCTTTGTGGCGCTGAATGCGATTGACACAGCCGGCGGCACCTACCGGATTCTGAACTTTATTTCCTGGACCGCATTTACCTTTCTTCCGGTGCTGATTGCGGTGACGGCCTCCAAGAAGTTCCAGGTAAACACCTTCGTGGCGCTGGTGATTGCATGCGCGCTGGTGTCGCCGGATTACATTGGCATGGTAAATGCCGGTGAGCCGGTGTATTTTCTGGGAATGCGGGTACAGCTTCTGAGCTATACCTCTTCGGTCATCCCGATTATTCTGGCTGTCTGGGTGGCTTCGTATGTACAGAAATTTTTTGATAAATATCTTCCGATTGTGGTGCGGAACCTGTTTTCCCCGATGTTTACCATCGTAATCATGGTTCCCCTGACCCTGCTGGCATTCGGACCGGTGGGAAGCACCATCGGAAATGCAATCGGCGGTATTTACAATTATTTTTACGGCTTAAGCCCGATTGTGGCCGGCATCATCGTCGGCGGGCTCTGGGAGGTGCTGGTCATCTTCGGCGTACACTGGGGAATCACCCCGGTTACGGTAGGAAACTATGCGGCCCTGGGCTATGACACCTTTACCGGACTTCAGGCCTCCGCTGTGTTCTCTCAGGCGGGAGCGGCCTTCGGTGTATTTTTAAAGACCAGAGATAAGGATATGAAGGGCGTTTCTCTTTCTGCGGCAATCACCGGCCTGTTCGGAATCACGGAGCCGGCGATTTACGGCGTAAACTTAAGACTGAAGAAGCCGATGATCTGCGGATGCATCGCAGGCGCTGCGGGCGGCGCGATTGCAGGCGGCTTCCATGCGGTATCCTGGGGCTACAACATGCCTGGAATCGCAACGCTTCCGGCGTACTTTAAAGCCGGATATACGTCGGAATTTGTCGGTCTGCTGCTTTCCATTCTGGTGGCCTTTGTTCTGGGAATGGTTTTAACCGTTCTCGTTGGATTTGAGGAGCAGGCAGAAGCTTCGGGAAATGCTTCCGAGGCGGCTGCGGAGAACGCTTTGGAGCCGGTTTCCGGGAATGCTTCGGAGATGGCAGAGAGCGGAAAGCAGACGGAGGCCGGAGACAGCACCGGGATTCTGAAGCTGGCCAGCCCGGTAAAAGGAAAGGTGATTCCGGTTTCGGAAGTGAAGGATGAAGCATTTTCTTCCAGAATGATGGGAGACGGCGTGGGCATCCTTCCGGCAGACGGCAGGGTGTATGCGCCCTTTGACGGCCGGGCCGATGTGGTGTTCCCCACCGGACATGCAATCGGCATCACCGGAAGCTGCGGGCTGGAGATTCTGATCCACATTGGCCTGGATACGGTGAAGCTGGAAGGAAGAGGCTTCAAAACCCATGTGACGCAGGGAAGCATGATTAAAAAAGGCGATCTGCTGGTGGAATTTGACCTGGAAATGTTAGAAAAAGAAGGCTATGACCCAACGGTTATCTATATCGTCAGCAGCATGGATGGGGTAAAAGAGCTGACATCGGTCAGCAGGAATGCGGAAGCGATGGAAGATATCATAACCGTAACCCGGTAAGGCAGGAGGTTTTTATGAATCGATTATCCGATGATTTTCTTTGGGGCGGCGCGGTAGCCGCCCATCAGGTAGAGGGCGGCTGGCAGGAGGGCGGCAAAGGCGTCAGCATCGTAGATGTGCTGACCGGAGGCGCCCATGGCGTTGACCGTGTGATTACAGACGGTGTGAAGGCCGACTGCTACTACCCGAACCATGAAGCGGTGGACTTTTATCATCATTATAAAGAGGACATTAAGCTGTTTGCGGAGATGGGCTTCAAGTGCTTCCGCACCTCCATTGCCTGGACCCGGATTTTCCCGAACGGGGATGAGGAGACTCCCAACGAGGAGGGACTGCAGTTCTATGATGATTTATTTGACGAGCTGCTGAAATACGGGATTCAGCCGGTCATTACGCTTTCCCACTTCGAGATGCCATATCATCTGGTAACGGAATACGGCGGCTGGAAGAACCGGAAGCTGATTGATTTCTTTGTCCGCTATGCGCTGACCGTGATGGAGCGCTACAAGGAGAAGGTGAAATACTGGATGACCTTCAATGAAATCAACAACCAGAAGAATTACAAATATCCGCTGTTCGGCTACACCTGCTCCGGCGTCATATTTGCGAAGGAGGAGAATCCGGAGGAATGCATGTATCAGGTGGTGCACCATGAACTGCTTGCCAGCGCCCTGGTGGTGAAAAAGGGACATGAGATCAACCCGGATTTCCAGATTGGCTGCATGATTGCCTGTGTGCCGATTTATCCGTATTCCTGCCATCCGGATGATATGATGTATTC
>JAUNPZ010000009.1:0-12224 GCA_030536455.1 Lachnospiraceae bacterium
CCCCTGGTTGTCCATATATATGCGGTAAAGGAGGCATGACAGATGAAGGAGATGGAACAGATAACCGGGATTTTTCCGCAGAAGCTCCGCCAGCTTTTGAAAAATGCCGGGACGGAAGCTTATCAGGCGGAGGAGCTCCGCCTTCGGGCGGGCCAGCCATTTCTGATGAAGGCGGATGGCGGAGAATGGTACCTGAGGGCGGACGGAAGCGGATGGGGAAAGGTGGAGGAGGGACTGGATGCACCGTACATAAGCCAGACGGAGGACATCCGGGACTCTCTGGAATATATGAGCCGGTATTCCCTGTATGCGTTTGATGAAGAGCTGCGGCAGGGGTATCTGACGATTCCGGGCGGACATCGGATCGGTCTGGCCGGACAGGCGGTGCTGGAGGGAAATGCACTGAAGACCCTGCGGAATATTTCCTTTTTAAATGTGCGGGTAGCCAGGCAGGTCAAGGGCTGCGCCGATGGGGTGATGCCCTGGATTTATCAGGAAGGCCGAATCTGTTCGGTATTGGTGATTTCACCGCCGGGCTGCGGAAAGACCACCCTGCTCCGTGATATGATCCGACAGGCCTCCGATGGATGGAATGGAAAGGATATGGGGTGGAATCCATGGCCCTGGAGCTGGCAGAAGGAGGCCGGGGCTTATTTTGTGCCAGGCGTGACGGTGGGGGTGGCAGATGAACGGTCGGAGCTTGGCGCCTGCTGTCAGGGCCGGCCCCAGAATGACCTAGGCTTTCGGACCGATGTGCTGGACGGGTGTCCCAAGGCGGAAGGGATTATGATGCTGATCCGCAGCATGGCCCCCCAGGTGGTGGCCGTGGATGAAATCGGGGGCCGGGATGACCTGGAGGTCATCCGGTACGGGAAAAACTGCGGATGCCGGCTGCTGGCGACGGTCCATGGCTGTTCGCTGGAGGATATCCGGAAGAAGCCGGTTTTAAAGGAATTTGTGGAGGAAGGCGTTTTTGAACGGTATGTGGTGCTGAAAAGCCATGGAAAGCCGGGGCAGATTGCGCAGATTCTGGCAGGAGACGGAAATGTGCTGTGCGGGGAGAATGGAGGGAAGGGAGCGAGGTGATGCGGTGGATTGGAGCTTGTCTGGTGACGGCAGGCTGCGCGGGGCTGGGCGCACAGATGGCCAGGCAGTGGAGACTGCGGCTTCGGTGGCTGGAGCAGCTCAGGCAGATGATTTATTTTCTGAAGGGAGAAATCCTGTACGGACACAGTGCGTTGGGAGACGCCCTGAAACGGGTGGGAGAACGGTGCCGGAAGACGGAAGGGGAGAGAGGGCTGCAGACGCTGCCTCTTTTTTTCCTTTCCGTATCCGGGCGGATTGACCGGCAGCAGGGCGAAGCCTTTACTGATATCTGGAAGGAGGAGCTGGAAAAGCTTCCGGATTCGCCGCTTCGGGATGAGGATATGGCAGAACTGAAAAATCTGGGAGACCATCTGGGCTATCTGGATGTTCAGATGCAGGAGCGTACCATTCTTTTGTATCTGGAGCAGTTAGACGGTCAGATTGCATACCTTCGGATGCACCTGAAGGAGCGGACAAAGCTTTATACCAGCCTGGGCGTGATGGGCGGGCTTTTCCTGACGGTAGCTTTTTTATAGAGGGGCCGTAACGGTCCGGCCGGTCGGCCGCCTGTGCCCTGGCTGCGCAGACCGCAGGAAAATGCGGAAGCACAGGCAAATATGGAATCGCAGGAAAATGCGGAACCACAGGCAAAAATCCAGGACGAGGAGGGATTATGGGGGTAAGTCTGATTTTTAAGATTGCGGCAGTGGGAATCCTGGTGTCGGTTATCTGCCAGGTGTTAAAGCACAGCGGAAGAGAGGAGCAGGCTTTCCTGACCAGCCTGGCCGGCCTGGTTCTGGTGCTGTTCTGGATGGTGCCCTATATTTACGAGCTTTTCGAAACCATGAAAAGCTTGTTTTCTTTATAAATGTGGAAAGGGAGAATGAACATGACGATTGTGACGGCGGCAGCGGTGGGAATCGGCGCAGTGCTTCTGGCCGTTCCATTTAAGGGACTGAAGGGAGAATATGGCTTCCTTCTGTCTGCGGCGGCGGGCCTTTTTTTGTTTTTTTACGGGGTACAGAAGCTGGAAGCCGTTCTGCGCGCGGCCGAGGAAATCCAGGCGGCCATCCGCCTGAATCATGTGTATTTTGCTGCTTTGATGAAAATGGTCGGGATTACCTATATCGGGGAGTTTGCCTCCGGACTCTGCCGGGACAGCGGCTGCAGCTTTCTGGGAAGCCAGATTGAAATATTCGGCAAGCTGTCGATTCTGGCGGTCAGCGCGCCGGTGATATTGGCTCTGCTGGAAACCATAGAGGTATTCCTGGCTTCCGCCTGAAAGCAGGTGCGGGATTGCGGGGGCCAATTCGAATCTTGATTCTCTGCGCTTTTTTCAGCGCTTTTGGCGGGCTCTTTTCCGGCTTGCTTCCCTTCCGGCAGAATCCGGCAGAAACCGCCTGGGCAGCGGAAACGGCAGGGAGCGCAGGAATGATCCGTGCGGCGGAAACGGATAGGACGGAGAGCGGCCTGATTGATTTTTCGGATATGCCGGATCTGGGCCTCTCGGAGATTCAGCGCTTTTTGGACCGGCAGCAGGGGATGGAGGGCTTTTCCTTTACCGGCCTGATGGAGGATTTGCTTAAAGGAAATCTGGAGTCTGCCGGTGCTAGGTGTCTGTCGGCTTTTCGAACCGGTGTGATGGAGGAATGGTCGGACAGCGTGGGATTTCTGGCTCAGGCGGCCGCCCTGGGCGTGCTGGGGGCGGTGTTTGCCCAGGCCTCTTCCGTATTTCCGTCCAGCCGGATTTCGGAATCCGTGTTTTTTATTACCTACCTGCTGGCCTTCGCCTGCCTGACGGCAAGCTTTTTCTCCAGTGTGGCTGCGGCTGCCAGTGTGGTGGAGCGTGTGCTTGAGTTTATGAAGGTGGTGCTACCTGCATTTTTCCTGGCAGTGGCATCGGCAGGCGGGAGTCTGTCCGGCGGGGCTTTATATGGAAGCGTGATTGGCGCGGCCGGGATAGCCGAAGGCCTGTGCGGCCGGGTGCTCCTTCCTCTGATAAAAGTGTATGTGTTGCTGGTGCTGGCCGGAAATCTTTCCAGGGAGGCGGTGATTTCCAGAATGACGAAGGGGCTGGAATCGGGAATCCGGTGGTCCTTAAAAACCATGACTGGACTGTTCTTCGGGCTTCAGATGATACAGACCATGATTCTTCCGTATGCAGACAGCGTGAAACGGGCAGGCATCCACAAGCTGGTTTCTGCCATTCCGGGGATTGGCTCCGGGGCGGATGCGTTGATTCAGGTTACGGTAGGAGCCGGTGTGCTGGTGAAGAATACCATCGGCGGCGCGGCGGTGGTGGTGATGGTCATCCTCATGGCGGCGCCTGCGGCGAAGCTTTTGCTCTTTTCCGTGCTTTACCGGGCTGCGGCCGCTCTAATGGAGCCGGTCTGCGACAAACGGATTGCCGCCTGCGCAGAAGGAATCGGAAAGGCCCACCAGCTTCTGCTGGAGGTGGTGACCGGAGTGATTCTTCTGTTTGCATTGTCCATCGGCTTAATCTGCACCGCCACCAATGCGGTGTATTTCGGAGGCTGACCGCATAGAGGGGATGATTCAACATGGAAGGGGGTCAGCATGGAGGGAATATTTCAGTGGGTAAAAAGCATTACTTATTACCTGATTTTTGTTCGTCTGATTTCCAATCTGCTGCCGAATGGAAAGTATGAGCGGTACGTCCGGCTGTTTTCCGGCGCAGTGTTTCTCCTTCTGGCGGCCGAGCCGCTGACGGGAGTGTGGCATCTGGAAGAAAAGCTGGCCTATGCCTATGAAAAAATCAGTTTTCAGCAGGAATCCGGTGAATTTGAAAAGAAGCTGTGGGGAATCGAACAGCAGCAGCTTGACCTGGTGATGGCGCGGTACGAGGAGGCAGTTTCCGAGGATGTGGCTGCGATGGCAAAGGAAGCCGGCCTGGGTGAGGCCCGTGTTTCGGTGGAAATCGAGAAGGAGGAGGATGCGGAAAGCTTTGGACAGGTAAAAGGGATGGTGGTGAGGCTGGCATCCGGCGGGACAGAGGGACAGCAGCAGGCAGAAACGGAGATGGGGCAGCAGGCAGGGCCGCAGGCAGAAACGCAGGTGGAGCCGGTTCTGATTCAGGTGGAAGGCGGAGCAACCGCTGTGACTGAGGAAGAGGAACCGGCGCAGCTCCCTCGGAAACATCGCCTGAGAAAGCAGGAAGAACAGGAGGCGCTGAATGGATTCAAGCGGAGGTTGGCAGAGTATTACGGATTGGAAGAAAAAGATGTCCGGATTGAATAGCAGGATGACGAAGGAAAACTGGATTATCCTGCTCTGCATCGGCCTGCTCCTGATGATTGTGGCAGTACCGTCCGGGAAAAACAGCGGAGAGGATGGAGGCCTGGAGCGGAGCAGGATGGGAAGCCAGGTTGAAAATCAAAACAGAAATCAGGATGAAAGCCAGGATAAAAATCAAAATGGAAATCGCATGGAGGAAGAGGAAGTCCAGGCCGCGGCAAAAGGAATTTCCGAGAAGGTCTCTTCCGGTTACACCTATGAAGCGCTGCTGGAAAAACGGGTGAAGGAGGTGCTGGCCCATGTGGAGGGAGTGGGGAAGGTGGATGTTCTGATTATCTTAAAGTCCTCGGAGCAGAAGGTCTACCAGACCGATGGGAAATCATCACAGTCCGCCACGAAGGAGCAGGACTCGGCGGGAGGCACCAGGGACATTACGGAGCAGCAGAAGGAGTCCAGTACCGTACTTGTAAATGGAAGCGGGGAGGAGGCTCCTTTAGTGGAAAAGGAGCTGCGCCCGGAGCTGTCCGGAATCGTAATCAGCGCCCAGGGAGGCGGAAATCCGGTGATAAAAGCGGAAATTACCGGGGCGATGGAGGCATTATTTGACCTGCCGGCACATAGAATTAAAGTATTAAAGAGGGTGGAATAAAGGAGCGAGGATTATGAAACCGAAAAAAGAGTTGAACATGAAGCGGCTGTTTCGACGCAATCAGGTGATCATTACCACACTGGCGGTGATGATTGCGGCTGCCGGATATTTAAACTATGCGGGCAAGCAGGAGCTGGAGGCGGGGAGCCAGGTGTTCGAGGCGGGGATGCTGGAGATTTCCGATGAGGATATCCTGGCGGAGAATCAGGCCAGCCCCTATTATGGGGAAACGCTGGCGGAAATCGGAAGCCTGGATCAGGATATCCTGGATGACACGGTGGAGGATGCGGTGATGGAAGGGGAGGCAGCGGGAGAGGAAACCCTCGCAGCCGGAGCAGCCGGCCAGACACCAGGGGGCGAAAACCTTGCAGCCGGAGCAGCCGGTCAGACGCCGGGGAGCGAAAACCTTGCAGCCGGGGCAGAGGTTCAGGCAGCAGAAGGCGAAACCCTTGCGTCTGGAATGGAAGGCCAGGCGGCCGGAGCAGATGGCCTGGAAGAGAACCCGGCAGAGGGCGGCGCGGCCGTGACCGGGCTGGAGAATCCGGGAGAGGCGGTCTTGACCAGCGGCATGAGCGTAACCGACTACATAGCGAATGTGCAGTTAAGCCGGGAGCAGGTGCGGGCCAGAAACAAGGAGGCGCTGATGAATTTAATCAACAGTACCGGCATCGAGGAGGCCGCCAAGCAGCAGGCGGTTCAGGATATGATCGCGCTGACGGAGACGGCGGAGAAGGAGAATGCGGCGGAAACGCTTCTGATGGCAAAGGGCTTTGCGGACCCGGTGGTCAGTGTTTCCTCCGGCCAGGTGGATGTGGTGATTCATGCTTCGTCCATCACGGACCAGCAGAGGGCGCAGATTGAGGATATCGTAAAGCGGAAGACGGAGATGGCAGCAGACCAGATTGTGATATCCCTTTTGAATCTGGAGGAATGATTCCAGGCAAAATTTATGAAGCAAAATTTACCGCCGTTTTGCCGAAAAACCACCTTTCCAAAGTGCTTCTCTTCTGGTATAATTAGTAAAAGGTTGCAAATTTGTATATTCAGGAGGTAGAACTGTGGCAGAAACAGAGAACAGAAGTACTCATAAAGTATATGAAAAGGATAAGCTTGGGGAAGTGCAGATTGCGGACGAGGTGGTAGCTATTATCGCCGGACTGGCAGCGACAGAGGTGGACGGTGTGGATTCCATGGCCGGAAACATTACCAATGAGCTGGTAGGAAAGCTTGGCATGAAGAATCTTTCCAAGGGCGTGAAGGTAGATGTGACCGAGGAGCATGTTTCCGTGGACCTGTCCTTAAACTTAAAGTACGGCTACAACATTCCGGACGTAAGCGAGAAGGTGCAGGACCGTGTGAAATCCGCCATTGAGAACATGACCGGACTGTCTGTCCTGGACGTGAACATCCGGATTGCCAGTGTGAATATGTCGGAAGGAAAGTAAAGGCACGGAACCGTTGCGGTTCGAAACACGGATAAGAAAAGAGGAAGCGGACGGAATCGGAGGATGGTCTGTCCGGGAGCGGTATCCGGCTCCCGGGCGGGCCATTTTTGCGTTTTTTACTTTTTTGTTGTACAATAGGGACAAATTTGCTATAATAACTCCAAACGTCCAGATGGACATGACAGGAAAGGCAGGAGGAGAACATGAACAGAAGAGAGTTAAGGGAGCATTGCTTTAAGATGCTGTTTGGCGCTGACTTTTACCCGGCGGAGGAGACGAAGGAGCAGTTAGAGCATTATTTTCAGGTACCGGAAGAAGATGATGTGACGCCGGAAGGAAAAAGTGAGATTATTCATAATGTAGCTTTGGGCGAGAAGAACTGTCAGCTTCTGAAGGAGCGTGTGGAGAAAATCATCGCGCTGGTTCCGGAGCTGGACGAAAAGATCAACCAGGTAGCCGAGGGCTGGAAGACAAAGCGCATGGGCAAGGTGGAGCTGACGATTTTAAGACTTGCGGTGTATGAGATGAAGTACGATGAGGATGTGCCGGAGAAGGTTGCGATTAATGAAGCAGTTGAACTGGCAAAGAAATTCGGCGGCAAGGATGCGCCTGCCTTTATTAACGGAATCCTGGCAAAGCTGGTGTAGCGTATGGCTGGTATTTATACGGTATCCCAGGTAAATGCCTACATTAAAAATATGTTTGTGCAGGATTATGCCTTAGGCCGGATTTCCATAAAGGGCGAGGTATCCAACTGCAAGTACCATACCTCAGGGCATATTTATTTTACCTTGAAAGACGGAAAGGGCACATTGTCTGCGGTCATGTTTGCCAGTCAGAGGATGGGCCTTTCTTTTCGATTACAGGAAGGGCAGCAGGTGGTGGCCACCGGCGCGGTGGATGTGTACGAGAGGGACGGCAGATACCAGCTTTACGCGAAAAGCATCGAACTGGACGGAAAGGGAGAGCTGTACCGGCGGTTTGAGGAACTGAAAAAGGAGCTGGAGGAGATGGGCATGTTTGCGGCGGAGTATAAGCAGCCCATTCCGAAATATGCGAAGAAGATTGGCGTTGTGACTGCCTCCACCGGAGCGGCCATCCGGGATATCATGAACATTACCGCCAGACGGAATCCGTATGTGCAGCTTGTGCTGTACCCGGCTCTGGTTCAGGGAGAAGGGGCAAAATACAGCATTGTCCGTGGTATCCGGACTCTGGACGCCATGGGGCTGGATGTGCTGATCGTGGGAAGAGGCGGCGGCTCCATCGAGGATTTGTGGGCCTTTAACGAAGAGATGGTGGCCAGGGCAATCTTCGAGTGCAGCACACCGGTGATTTCTGCGGTGGGGCATGAGACGGATGTGACCATCGCGGATTATGCGGCGGATTTTCGGGCGCCGACCCCTTCGGCCGCGGCAGAGCTGGCCGTTTTTGATTACTGCCAGTTTCAGAGCGACCTGGCCGGATACCGGAACGCGCTTTCGTCCCGAATGGGCCGGAAGCTGGACTGGCAGAAGAGCCGCCTGGAGCAGTACCGGCTCCGCATGAAGTTAAAAGACCCGGTCAGACAGATTCGGGAAAAGCGTCAGCATCTGGCGGATCTGGAGGAGCAGATGGAGCGGGCCATGGAGTCAAAGCTACGGGACCGGAGGCACCGTCTGGCCCTGCTTGCGGGCAGGCTTCACGGACTTTCCCCGCTGGAAAAAATCAGCGGCGGCTTCGGCTTCCTGACTGACGAGAGCGGGCGGCGGATTGCCGGCGTGAACCAGGTGAAGCCGGGAGACGGTCTGGAAATCCGGGTGCGGGACGGAAGAATCCGGGCGCGGGTTCTGTAAACCCGGAGAATGGAGGAAAGATGAGAATTGGTGTTTATTTGGAAAAGAAGACAGAGCCGGAAGAGAAGACAGAGCCGGAATTAACGATAGAACAAACCTTTGAAGAGCTGGAGGGTCTTCTGGAGATGCTGGAGGATTCCGAGAGCTCCCTGGAGGATTCTTTTCGCTATTATGAAAAGGGAATGAAGCTGATTAAAAGCGGTTCCGCCCAGATTGACCGGGTAGAAAAGCAGATTCTTGTTTTAAGTGAGGATGAGGACGATGCGGGATTTTAAAATGGTATTGGAGGAACGGGTCGGACAGGTGGAAAAGATTCTGAACGCTTACCTGCCGGCGGAGGAAGGCTTTCAGAAGACGATCATGGAGGCCATGAATTACAGCATGAAGGCGGGCGGGAAGAGACTGCGTCCGCTGCTGATGATGGAGACCTGCAGGCTGTTCGGCGGGGATTTAAAGGAGGTAGAGCCGTTTATGGCGGCGATGGAGATGATTCACACCTCTTCCCTGATTCACGATGACCTGCCCTGCATGGATAATGATGAGTATCGCCGGGGAAAGAAAAGCACCTGGGCCAGATACGGCGAGGATATGGGCGTGCTGGCGGGAGACGGACTGATCGTGGAGGCATTTTCCGCGGCAGCCGGCGCATTTGGCGCGACAAAGCACCCGTACCGGGTGGGAGAGGCCATCCGGATTCTGGCGGAGAAGACCGGTATCTACGGCATGATTGGCGGCCAGGTGGTGGATGTGGAGCTGACGAACCAGCCGGTATCAGCAGACCATCTGGATTTTATCTACCGTTTAAAGACCGGAGCGCTTCTGCAGGCCTCCATGGTCATCGGAGCGGTTCTGGCCGGAGCCGATGAGAAGGAATGTGGAATTATTTCCCGGATTGCCCAGAATGTAGGGCTTGCATTTCAGATTCAGGATGATATTCTGGATGTGACGAGCAGCCAGGAGGTGCTGGGAAAACCGGTTGGAAGCGATGAAAAGAACTGCAAGACCACCTACGTCACCCTGAACGGGATGGAGCAGGCGAAGTCCGAGGTGCAGGCACTTTCCCAGGCGGCTGTTGAAGAACTTCATTCCCTGAACCGGAGGAATGAATTCCTGGAACAGTTGATAACCATGTTGATTACCAGAGAAAAGTAAGGGTAAAGAGATGCTTTTAGAAGGAATTCACGGACCGGAGGAGATAAAGGCCCTCAGCACGGAAGAGCTGGAGGAGCTGGCAGCGGAAATCCGGACGTTTTTAATCGAAAAAATCAGCCATACAGGAGGCCATCTGGCCTCCAATTTAGGCGTGGTGGAGCTGACCATTGCCATGTATCTGGCGTTTGACCTGCCGAAGGATAAGATTGTGTGGGATGTGGGCCATCAGTCCTATACCCATAAGATTCTAAGCGGAAGAAAGGCGATGTTTGATGAACTGCGCCAGTATGGAGGCTTAAGCGGCTTTCCGAAGCGGAAGGAGAGTCCATACGATGCCTTTGACACCGGACACAGCTCCACCTCCATCTCAGCCGGACTGGGGATTGCCCAGGGCCGGGACCTGCTGGGAGAGGATTATTCGGTGGTTTCCGTCATCGGAGACGGAGCCCTGACTGGCGGTATGGCCTACGAGGCATTAAACAATGCGGCGCGGCTGAAAAAGAATTTTATCATTGTCCTGAATGACAATAACATGTCCATCTCGGAGAATGTGGGCGGCATGTCCCGCTATTTAAACAGCATCCGGACCGGAGATGGCTACAATGACCTGAAAAAGAGCGTGGCGGGCATGCTGGAGCAGATTCCGGGCGTGGGCCAGCGCATGATCGATAAAATCAAGCGGACGAAGAATGGAATCAAGCAGCTTTTCATTCCGGGCATGCTGTTTGAAAATATGGGAATTACCTACCTGGGACCGGTGGACGGCCATGATATCCGGCTGCTCCAGAAGACCTTTCTGGAGGCCAAGAAGCTGGACCATGCCGTTCTGGTTCATGTGCAGACGAAGAAGGGAAAGGGCTATGAGCCGGCGGAAAAGAATCCGTCCCGCTTCCATGGCGTGGAGCCCTTCGACATCGAAACCGGAAAGGCCTTAAAGAAGAAGGAGCATCCTTCCTACACCGATGTATTTTCCAGAAAGCTCTGCCGTCTGGCGGAGCAGAATGAGCGAATCGTGGCGGTGACGGCAGCGATGCCGGATGGAACCGGCTTAAAGCGGTTTTCCAGGGAATTCCCCAGCCGGTTTTTCGATGTGGGAATCGCAGAGGCTCACGGCGTGACCAGCGCAGCCGGGATGGCGGCGGCCGGACTGATTCCGGTGGTGGCGGTGTACTCCTCCTTCCTGCAGCGTGGCTTCGACCAGATTCTTCACGATGTCTGCATCCAGGAGCTTCCGGTGGTGCTGGCGGTGGACCGGGCCGGTCTTGTGGGAAGCGACGGGGAGACCCATCAGGGAATCTTTGATTACAGCTATCTGACCTGCATTCCCAACATGACGGTGATGGCGCCGAAGAACCGCTGGGAGCTGGAGGACATGCTGGAATTTGCCGTAAACTTAGGAAAACCGGTGGCGGTGCGGTATCCGAGAGGAGAAGCCTACCGCGGATTAAAAGAGTTTTCGGCGCCAATCCAGTACGGAAAGGGCGAGCTTCTTTACGACGACAGTCCTTACGGGGCGAAGATTGCCCTTCTGGCGGTGGGAAGCATGGTCAGCACGGCGGAGCATATCCGGGAGAAGCTGGCGGAGCAGGATATCCGGTGCAGCCTGGCCAACGGCCGCTTTGTAAAGCCATTTGACAGGGAACTGGCAGACCGCCTGGCAAAGACCCATTCCGTCATCGTGACGCTGGAGGAGAACGTGCTTCAGGGCGGCTTTGGACTGGAGGTTACGGCCTACATCCATGAAAAATACCCGGAGGTGCAGGTGCATCAGGTGGCTCTTCCGGACGCCTATGTGGAGCATGGCAATGTAAGCATCCTCCGCAGCGGTCTGGGAATCGACAGTGATTCGGTGATTGCGGCCCTGAAGGGAAAGGGCTTTCTGGACAAGTAAATTTTCGGAAAAAATGAAAAAATATATGGAAAATTATTCCAAAACATGCTATACTTAAGAAGTGTGAATGGGAGAGGACAAAGACGATGAAAGAACGCTTGGATGTGCTTTTAGTAAAGCGGAATCTGGCAGAGTCACGGGAGAAGGCGAAGGCGGTTATCATGGCAGGCATCGTCTACGTGGACGGCCAGAAGGAGGATAAAGCCGGAACCACCTTTGAGGATTCGGTGAATATTGAGGTGCGGGGGAATACATTAAAGTATGTCAGCCGCGGCGGCCTGAAGTTAGAGAAGGCCATGACCCATTTCGGCCTGAGGCTGGACGGGAAGGTCTGTATGGACGTAGGCTCCTCCACCGGCGGCTTTACCGATTGTATGCTGCAGAACGGAGCCGTGAAGGTTTATGCGGTGGATGTGGGACACGGACAGCTTGCCTGGAAGCTTCGGAATGACGAGAGGGTGGTCTGCATGGAGAAGACCAACATCCGTTATGTGACGCCGGAGGAGATTCCGGACCGGATTGATTTTTCTTCCATTGACGTTTCCTTTATCTCCCTGACAAAGGTGCTGGGTCCGGTGAAGGCTCTGTTAAAGGAGGACGGTCAGATTGTCTGCCTGATCAAGCCTCAGTTTGAGGCCGGCCGGGAGAAGGTTGGAAAGAAGGGCGTGGTGCGGGAGAAGTCGGTCCATCTGGAGGTCATCCGGATGGTGATGGAATTTGCCGTATCCATCGGATTTGAGATTTTGAACCTGGAATTTTCGCCGATCCGGGGACCGGAAGGGAATATCGAGTATCTTCTTTATCTGCAGAACCACAGGGATGGGGAGCGTTACCCGGAGCTTCCGGTGGATGCGGCGGCTGTGGTGGAGGAATCCCACCGAACGCTGGAGTAAGAAGCCGGGAAAAGAAAC
>JAUNPZ010000009.1:12324-15872 GCA_030536455.1 Lachnospiraceae bacterium
ACAGGATGTTCTGCGGCGCAGAAGGGATTTGAGGATTAAGAGATGAAATCGTTTTATATCGTGACCAATCCGGATAAGGAAGGGGCATTTGAGACAGAGCAGCAGATTCGGGATTATCTGGAGGGCCGGGATGCGCGCTGCGCGTCCGGAAGCATGACAGGCTCCGGAGACGGCAGGTATACGGATTCCTCCCAGGTGCCGCAGGAGGTGGACTGCGTCATTACCATCGGCGGGGACGGCACGCTGATTCAGGCGGCCAGAGACTTAGCGGGGCGGAACATCCCGTTCATCGGGGTAAACCGGGGCCATCTGGGGTATCTGACCCAGGTCAGCAGCGTGGAAGAACTGCGGGAGATGCTGGACGCCCTTCTTTCCGGGCGGTATCATCTGGAGAAGCGGATGATGCTTCAGGGACTTGTGGTCCGGGACGGAAGGACCGTCTATGAGAATATGGCGCTGAATGAGATCGTGATCAGCCGGAGCGGCCTGTTAAAGCCCATGCATTTCCGGATTCTGGTGAATGGTGAATTTTTAAACCAATATACGGCGGACGGCATGATCATCGCCACGCCCACCGGTTCGACGGCGTATAATCTGTCGGCGGGAGGCCCCATCGTGGCGCCCTCTGCCCGGATGATGGTCCTGACTCCCATCTGCTCCCACGCATTAAATTCCAGGAGCATCGTGCTTCCGGCAGAGGATGAGATTACGGTGGAGATGCTGGACGAGGGACATATCGTTTCCTTCGACGGAAATCTTTCCGGGGAGATCCGGCAGACGGATAAGATCATCATCCGGCAGGCCGGGATGGACACGACGCTGGTGCAGCTGAAAAAAATATCGTTTCTGCAGAATTTAAGCAGCAAGATGACCGGCGTGTAGAGGGAATGGAAGGAAGAATCGATTTGCAGGATGGAGGCAAGAATGAAAGTAGAACGTCACAGTAAAATTGTGGAGCTGATTGGAAAATATGAGATTGAAACCCAGGAAGAGCTGGCGGAGTACCTGAATCAGGCAGGTTTTAATGTGACTCAGGCTACGGTATCCAGGGATATCCGGGAGCTGAAGCTGACGAAGGTGGCTTCCGGCGGGGGAAGGCAGCGTTACATGGTGCTTCAGAACCAGGGCACCTTCAGCGATAAGTATATCCGGATTCTTCAGGACGGATTTATGAGCATGGATATGGCACAGAATATCCTGGTGATCAAGACGGTATCCGGTATGGCCATGGCCGTGGCCGCGGCTCTGGACGCCATTCATTTCGGTGAGATTGTAGGCTGCATCGCCGGTGACGACACCATTATGTGTGCGGTGCGGAGCGTGGACGACACGATTCTGGTGATGGACAAGATCCGCAAGCTCCTTCACGGATAGAACAGCAGGGAGGAATAATATGCTTCTGGAATTACTGGTAAAGAATCTGGCGCTGATCGAGCAGGCCAGAGTGGAATTTGGGGAGGGCTTAAATATCCTGACCGGTGAGACCGGAGCCGGAAAATCCATCATCATCGGTTCGGTTAACATGGCGCTGGGAGGAAAGGCATCCAGGGAAAGCATCCGTCAGGGAGCGGACAGCGCCTATGTGGAGCTTTTGTTTTCTGTGGATACGCCGGAGCAGGAAGAGGCGTTAAGAGGGCTGGAGATTGCACCCTCAGAGGACGGGACCCTGATTTTATCCAGGCGGATTCTGCCCACGAGAAGCGTCGCGAAGGTGAACGACGAGACGGTGACGACGGCAAGGCTCCGCCAGATAACCAGTCTTCTCATCGACATTCACGGCCAGCATGAGCATCAGTCTCTTTTAAATATCCGGAAGCATCTGGAGATTCTGGATGCTTACGCGAAGAACCAGGTGCAGCCATGGAAAGAGAAGATTCGTCTGGAATATAAGAACTACCGGGACTGGAAGGAACGGCTGGAGGCCATGGAGGGCGGTCAGGAGGAACGGCTCCGGGAAGCGGATTTCTGCCGGTTTGAGATACAGAGCATCGAGGAGGCCGCGCTGAAGGAAGGCGAGGAGGAGGAGCTGACGGCTGCATACCGGAAGCTTTCCCATGCGAGAAAAATCGCAGAGGGGCTGTCCGCCGCCTATGAAGCGCTGGACCAGGACGGAATCGCCAGGGCCGTGCGCGCGGTGGACCAGGTAGCCGGATACGATGAGGAGCTGCAGACGGTCCGGAACCAGATTTATGATGTGGAATCGCTGATGAATGATTTAAGCCGTTCCATCAAAGAATATATGGATGACTGTACCTTTGATGAGGGCGAGTTCCGCCGGATTGAGGAGCGTCTGGACTTGATCCACGGCCTGCAGGCCAAGTACGGGAATTCCGTTTCTGCGGTGCTTGCGGCGCTGGAGGAGAAGAAGAAGCGTCTGGAGGAGCTGGAAAACTTTGATGAGATCCGCCGGAATGTGGAGCAGGAGCTTCAGGCATCGGAGGAACGTCTGGAGGCGGACTGCGGCGCCTTATCCGAAATCCGGCAGAAGGCCGGAGAAGAGCTGGCCGGAAGGATGCGGGAAAGCCTGATCGACTTGAATTTCCTGGATGTGAGGTTTGTGATGGAGTTCCGTCGGCTGGACCATTACACGGCGGACGGCTTTGACGAGGCGGAATTTTTGATCTCCACCAATCCCGGCCAGCCGGTGATGCCGTTGCGGGCGGTGGCGTCCGGCGGCGAGCTGTCCCGGATCATGCTGGCAATCAAGACGGTGCTGGCGGATACCGATGAGATACCGACCTTGATTTTCGATGAGATCGACACCGGAATCAGCGGACGGACGGCCCAGAAGGTGTCGGAGAAGCTGAATGAAATTTCCGGTACCCATCAGGTCATCTGCATCACCCATCTGCCCCAGATCGCGGCGATGGCGGACAGCCATTTCGAAATCGCGAAATCCGTCCGGGACGGAAGGACAGTCACGGAGATTCACCGTCTGAATAAGGCGGAGAGCATCGATGAACTGGCCCGGCTTCTGGGCGGCGCACAGATTACCGATGCGGTGCGTCAGAATGCAAGAGAGATGAAGGAATTGGCAGAGCGGTCAAAATAAGTCGGCTCTGGTTTCAGTTTGAACGATTATAAAAAGCGAGAGGAAGAATACTAACCATGTAAGCAGGATTGCCGTTCATGGTTTGGATTCTTCTTTTTTTGCGGCACAGGCTTACGGACTCACGGACTAAATCTTGAGGAGGTAAGACGATGAAAAAACGATATTTCCTTCAGACCGCCCTGGCGGTGCTTGTGATTACAAGCGGCTTTTGCTGGTATTATATGGACCGGAATATCCCGGACCATCTGAATCTGGTTTCCGGTGAGAGGGAGCAGATGCAGTTTTCCATGCTCCCTCATTCCACGCTGGAGATGAAGGATGCGGAGGTTTCCCTGGGAAATCCGTCGGACATCCCCTCGGACCAGGTCCGCATCTCCGGCAAAGAGCCATTTATGATGATGGGGGAAAAGGAGGGCAGCTACCAGATGGAGGTGAAGCTGTTCGGCCTCTTAAAGGTAAAAGAGGTGCAGGTGGATGTGGTGGGGGAAAACTATGC